>DKJY01000135.1 GCA_002454955.1 Bacteroidales bacterium UBA6680 | reverse complement strand
TAATAAATCGCACCCCAAAAGTTAGGCATAACATTTGGGGTATTTTATAAAAAAGCGTATAATCTTTAGGTTTTAGAAGAAGATTAAGTCATTAAAATGCAATAATGTTACAAACAATGGATAGATTAAAGATAATAATCCTGTTAGGTGTTTTAATGCTCTATTCTTGTGAATCAAAGGTTTATTATAAGTACGACTATGTTAGAATGTCTTTATCTTCTAAACACTATTCATCGAGAGTTTTTTTATCAGAAGAGGATATAAGTAAGTGCAACTATATTGAGTTTACAGGATTAGATTCGTTACATAGTTTGAATATATTCAACCACAATATATGGGATTGCAATAATTCAGATAATAACGCATGTATGGAAGGAGGCTTGGTTTTTAAACAAGATACAAGCTTATGTGATACTCTTTATATTAATGATGATGTGTTAGTAGTTGAGTTTCATGATTTTCAATATAATTTTAATTCCGGAAATGTAACCAGAGATACTGTAATAAGATATAAACTGTCTACAGGTGTTATTCATGGTATATACTCTTTTGATTATGAAACGAAACTGTTTTTAGGCTGGGATGTTTATTTAGGCGATAATATTATAAAGTATATTTGGATTGTAAACGAGAGTTGTATTGATGCTGAAAAGTTTGATGAGTTCAACAGAGATAATGATTTGGAGTAGAATAGCATTATCTATTACTCCGGGTTAGTCTGAATGTTTAGTTTTCGTCTTCGCTCAAACTGACATTTAGACACATAACAATTATAAACGATGAAAAAATATATAATCATAGTTTTACTGTTTGTTTGTATTACAGATTATGTGATTGGGCAGAATAAAGAATCTGATAACTATAAGTATAGTGTGGTTATAGATGTTCATCATATGAATAACTCTGATGAGTATAATTACAAATATCTGATAAACAAGAGTATTGTTTATAATAAAGATGGAGCATTTAAATTATTAGAGAGCAGAAAGATCTATTTTATACAGTATAAGTATTCTCCGGTGCCAGATCAGATAGTTTACAGCAGAGAACCTGTAGATACTACAATGATTAATCTGTCTGATTCGCAATTAGAACATATTTACAGGTTGACTAAAGATATGTTCTCTCTTAACTCTTTGCCATTAGATTATAAAGGTAAGAATAGAGTACAATCTGATTATGACGGAGAGTATGCTTTGGTGAGTTTTGAATTGGAGGATTATTCTGTTGCGTTTAATATGGAGGTATCGTTTGATGAGGATATGGTTTTTCAGAAAAAGTATAGAAAATTACTTGATTTTATAGAATCAGTTAAGGATTCATATAAATAAGTTTGAGAAGTTTAAGCAAGAGTATAGTTATAACCCACCCCAACCCCTCCGAGGATGGGAGTTTCTGTAAGAATGGATTTTTTATAATCTTAGAAAGTAAGTTTAACTGAGGTTGGGTTTTAGGGTTAGGCAATAGGTTAACACAAATAGAATCTCCTCCTTGGAGGAGACACAGAGGTGGGTAAATATTTTGGTATATATAGTTTATCATCTCCGTAGAGTAAGAACCATTAATTTTATATAGTTGCAACCCACCCCAACCCCTCCTAGGAGGGGAGTTTCGGTAAGAGATGAGTTTTTGTAGAAAGAGTTAAAAAAAATCCCGGTTCTCAGACCTGAGTAGCCGGGATAACCCTTAAAATATGTATCCGTAAGGTTATTCTGAACGGCGAGTGGTACGCGTTTTAATATTCTGATTTACGCTATCTATATAACTGTTAATCTCTTTTATCTCAGAACTGTATCTGTTATCTGTAACAAATCTGTTTATATAGGTAACAATCTTTTTATTGTATATATCAATTATATCTTTGCGCTGATTTGTAGCAGATACAACACTCTTTATATCAGCGCTAACAGTTTTGTTATCTTTATAAATAGCAGCAAACTTGTTATATCTCTTAATAAGAATGTTTGCCAGAATCCTTAACCCAAGATCATCAATTAAGATCTCAAATTTAGGTTCCTGCATCTTATTAATAAGTTTACCCATTGAGCTGAACTGTATATCGTAACTTAAACGGTGTATATCCTTTCTTGCACCATTAATAAGTAGCTCTAACTCTTCTGCTTTGTCTGCAATTTCAGGATCATCAATTGTACTATGAGCATTTACTGCACTCTTAAAGGCAACATATGCTAAGTCGGTCTCTTTATCTACAATATGCAGATCGTTGGTGTATTTATTAATCCTTACGGCTCCGTTAGCCTCTATAAACATGGGTAATCTCTGTCTGAATGCTGTTAGCTCATTTTTAAGAATAGGATCAGTTGAAAGATCGCTATCTTTAAAAGCGTTGTCAATAGAGGTGAATAGAGATGATAACTCTGAATTGTGCGACTCTTTACTTATTTTTTTTAGCATATTGATTTGAATTTTGGGGTTAAAAAAAAAATTAATTAATAATAAGTTACGTAATAGAATATAATAAGTCAAGTTTTTTATTGATAAAATGCGCTTATTTATATTGATAATCAATTAGTAATGTGCAGAGCCAATGTTTTTTGTATAATTTACAGTTGGAGGTTATTGTCTGCACAACTGTATATAACTATCTCTTTACAGGGTTTCTGTTTTACACTATAATTTAGTGTTGTTCCTGTTTGGAAACTGTTTTCCACAGTTCTGCGTGATGCTACTCCCAATTGGGAATTGTTTCCTGCACATCTGCGGGCTACTACTCCTTTTTTGGGCTTGTCTATAACGCAACTGCAGGATACTATCCCCTTTTTGAAACTATATCAGGCGCAATTGTGAGAACCTTCTCTGTACATATGTTTGTATGTTTATAGAGGTTTTGTAATAGATCTATATAGATAAAAAGGGAGCCAATAACTTTGGACTCCCTTAGTGCTAAATAAAGATAAACCAGATATCTCTACTGTTTTATGAATCTCTTAATAATAAGTCCGTTTTTCGTTTGGGCTCTGAGAATATAAATACCAGGTTTAATATCAGAGATGTTAATATGTGCCTCGTTACACTCATCAACATTTGTTTTAACAACCGCACCGCTGATGCTAACAATTGTAACTCTGCTTATTGTGCTGTTGCTTTTTAGAGTAATGATATCCTTTGCAGGGTTAGGGTACAGGCTGTAGTTGTTACTGTCTAATAGGTCAAGTCCCAACACCTTATCATCTTTAATTAATACAATGCTCTTTACAATATCTTTGTTGATAACCTTAATATCACCATTCTGCTCTTTGTAACCATTTGCAGTTACGGTATATGAGTAGTCACCGGGTTTAAGATCGTTTATAGTTACCAATCCATCGGCGTTTGTAGTGTAGTCTTTACTATTAAACTTTATAGTACAGTTATCAACAGCTTTACCCTCAGATTTTATATTGAATTGTACAGTGTATGTAACTGCTGTAGCCACAAAGTTGACATCTGTTTTGTTCTCAGTTACATTAGAGAAGTTGTAGGTATCCTTAGTAAAAGTGTAACCATCTTTAGTGGCAGTAAGAGTAACATTCTGTCCGTGATTTACAGTAAAGTTGTATGTGTCGCCACTGTTTACGGTTTTGCTGTCAGAGGCATCGCCACTCATTGTAATAGTAACAGCATCGGCACCAGTTACAGTTCCGCTGATAGTATACTGTTTTATAGTAGCCACAAAGTTGACATCTGTTTTGTTCTCAGTTACATTAGAGAAGTTGTAGATATCTTTAGTAAAGGTGTATCCCTCTTTAGTAGCAGAAATAATAACGTTCTGTCCGTGATTTACAGTAAAGTTGTATGTGTCGCCACTGTTTACGGTTTTGCTGTCAGAGGCATCGCCACTCATTGTAATAGTAACAGCATTGGCACCAGTTACAGTACCACTAATTGTGTATGTGTTAATTGTACCAATAAAGTGATTGTTTGCACTGTTCTCTTTTATATTGTTGAACTCATATGTTGCAGGCTCAAACTTATAACCCGGTTTAGATGCTTTAACAGCAATATTCTGGTTATACTGTGCAGTAAATTCATATGTATCGCCACTATTTAATACCTTTTTAGCAGTAACATCGCCACTTAGTTCAACCACCACACCATCGGCTCCTGACACTGTACCCGATACAGTGTATGCTGTAGTGAAGTTGCAATCGGTTTTGTTCTCTTTAATATCATCAAACGCATATTTGTTTGTAGCAAATACCTCTCCGTCTTTTGTGGCAGTAATGGTAACACTCTGTCCGTAATCAACAGTAAAGCTGTAGTTGTCGCCATTATCAACAGTTTTGTTTGCAGAGGCATCGCCACTCATAGTAACAGTAACGCCATCGGCACCAGTTACAGTTCCGCTGATAGTATACGTCTTTATTGTAGCAACAAAATCTCTACTATCTGTGTTTTGGTTAACGTCTGTTAGTGTGTACTTTTCAGGGGCAAAGTTGTAGCCCTCTTTTGATGGTATTAACTCAACATTCTGGTTATACTTTACAGTAAAGTTATATGTATCGCCACTGTTTAAAGTTTTGCTGTCGGAGGCATCGCCACTCATAGTAACAGTAACACCATCGGTACCTGTTATTGTTCCAGACAGGTTATATACAGTAATAAAGTCGCAACTGTTTTTGTTCTCTTTAATGTTATTTATTGTATATGTAGCGTTCTCAAATACCTCCCCATCTTTGGTTGCAGTAATCTCTACCGATTGCCCATAGTTAAGTGTTAGGCTATAACTATCGCCATTGTTAAGTGTTTTGTTGTCGGTTATATCGCCTGTAATAGCAATAGCAACACCATCGGCACCTTTAACAACTCCGTTTATAGTACATTTAATAATCTCAAGGTTTGCATTATAACCAATTGCAAAGTTACTTACCTGACTATTTGCTTCATGTATATTACTCTCTGAATCAATCCAGTTTATAAAGTTATACCCCTCTGTTTTAACCTCAGGCAGGGTAATAGATGTAAGTTTACTGTTACTTGCAAAAGCTTGTTCCTGAATTTCAGTTACCGTATTTGGAATAGTAATACTTGTAAGTGAATTACCATAAAAAGCCTGTTTACCAATCTTCTTAGTTCCTTTTTTAATAGTAACATTTGTAAGTTTATTGTAAGCGAATGAGGTATTCTCAATACTAACTAGGCTGGCAGGAAGTGTCAAACTGGTTAAATTATTATTGCTAAAACAAGATTCGCCAATAGATTTGATACCTTCAGGAATGGTTAATGATGTTAACTTATTGTAATAGAATGCGTATGATTGTATGTTTTTAACAGTAGCAGGGATGTTCAGAGATATTATTTCATTATTTCTGAATGCATTGCTACCAATGTTTACAAGTCCTTCAGAGAGATTTAGTGTTTTTATCTTATTATTTATGAATACATCATTGTCTATGGTTATAATGCTGGCAGGAATAGTTAGCTCTTTAAGTAGATTACTTCTGAAAGCAGCATGTTCAATTTTAGTTACACCTTGAGGGATATTAATTGCAGATAGTTTGTTTGCATCAAAGGCGTAAGCACCTATTACAGTAATAGTAGCAGGTAGCTTTACTTTTATAATACCTTTGTTCTTAAACACAGAGCTTCCGATACTGGTTACAGTTTGTCCGTCGAGTGTTTCTGGTATAATAATATTCTTAAATGCAAAATTATAGCTACAGCTCTTAATAGCGCCATTTTGTACAACTACATCATCATCAGTAAGAGTATAACTTATATCTAAAACATAGTATGTTTCGTAGTCAGATACCTGAGTTCCTCCTGCGTATGTATTACCGTGTTCGTCAATCCACTTTATATCTGGTTGTCCTGCTATTTGAGGTACAGGCAGTGTAATAGATGTAAGTTTGCTGTTATTGTCAAAAGCTTGTTCCTGAATTTCAGTTACCGTATTTGGGATAGTAACACTTGTAAGTGAATTGCCATAAAAAGCCTGTTTACCAATCTTCTTAGTTCCTTTTTTAATAGTAACATTTGTAAGTTTATTGTGAGCGAATGAGGTATTCTCAATACTAACTAAGCTGGCAGGCAGTATCAAACTGGTTAAATTATTACTGTTAAAACAAGATTCGCCAATAGATTTGATACCTTCAGGAATGGTTAATGATGTTAACTTATTGTAATAGAATGCATATGATTGTATGTTTTTAACAGTAGCAGGGATATTTATAGATGTTATTTCATTACTTCTGAAAGCATTGCTACCAATGTTTACAAGTCCTTCAGATAGATTCAGTGTTTTTATCTTATTATTTATGAATGCATCATTGTCTATGGTTAGAACGCTGGCAGGAATAGTTAGCTCTTTAAGCAGATTATTTCTGAGAGCAGCGTACTCAATTTTAGTTACACCTTGAGGGATATTAACTGTAGATAGTTTGTTTGCATCAAAGGCGTAAGCACCTATTACAGTAATAGTAGCAGGTAGCTTTACTTTTATAATACCTTTGTTTTTAAACACAGAGCTTCCGATACTGGTTACAGTCTGTCCGTCGAGTGTTTCTGGTATAATAATATTCTTAAATGCAAAATTATAGCTACAGCTCTTAATAGCGCCATTTTGTACAACTACATCACCATCAGTAAGAGTATAACTTATATCTAAAACATAGTATGTTTCGTAGTCAGATACCTGAGTTCCTCCTGCGTATGTATTACCGTGTTCGTCAATCCATTTTATATCTGGTTGTCCTGCTATTTGACTGACAGGTAGTGTGATAGATGTAAGTTTGCTGTTGCTTGCAAAAGCATTCTCCTGAATTTCAGTTACTGTATTTGGAATAGTAATACTTGTAAGTGAATTGCCAAAAAAAGCCTGTTTACCAATCTTCTTAGTTCCTTTTTTAATAGTAACATTTGTAAGTTTGTTGTGAGCGAATGAGGTATTCTCAATACTAACTAAGCTGGCAGGCAGTATCAAACTGGTTAAATTATTACTGCTAAAACAAGATCCGCCAATAGATTTGATACCTTCAGGAATGGTTAATGATATTAACTTATTGTAATAGAACGCATATGATTGTATGTTTTTAACAGTAGCAGGGATGTTCAGAGATATTATTTCATTATTTCTGAAAGCATTGCTACCAATGTTTACAAGTCCTTCAGAGAGATTCAGTGTTTTTATCTTATTATTTATGAATGCATCATTGTCTATGGTTATAACGCTGCCAGGAATAGTTAGCTCTTTAAGCAGATTGCTTCTGAAAGCAGCGTGCTCAATTTTAGTTACACCTTGAGGGATATTAATTGTAGATAGTTTGTTTGCATCAAAGGCATAAGAGTGTATTACTGTAATAGTAGCAGGTAGCTTTACATTAATAATACCTTTGTTTTTAAATACCGAACTTCCGATACTGGTTACTGTCTGCCCGTCGAGTGTTTCCGGAATAATAATGTCTTTAACTGTAAAGTCGTAACTACAGCTTTTTAGAACCCCGTTTTGTACCACCACGTCGGCATCTGTTAATGTGTACTGTTGTGCTTTGGCTGTAAAGCTGCTGCCAACAATAAGTAGTAGCATACTAATAACTGCTACTTTTGTTTTTGTGTAAAACTGTCTCATCTGTTTTAATCTATTTTTGTTTGTAATCTATCTGCATTTGCATTAGTATAAAATGTTACCGGAATAGTAATATTCTGCAAAAGAGACAAAAAGGAGTAAGATTTAAAACAGCTATTCTATTGCCGTAAGCAGTTAATATATTTACGTAGCTGTGGCGTACAACAACGAAAAATGGTTGTGCCTATAAGTGATAGGTATATTGTGTTTTTGGTGGTAAGGGGATGCGTGTATTAAACATACAGCTCTTGTAAATGCTGTTGTTACAAGAGCTGTATATGGGTATTATATTTTACTTTGTCAACTGTTGTACTCTGTACTGTACTGTTGATGGAGTCATTCTTCCGGAAGCCATGATAATCCAATCTACCTGACCTACCAGAAAGGCTTTATAGCTTGACAGATCGTTAAGCCCAATGTTTACATCATCTTTTCTTACTAATTTGTCCAGATGAACATCGCCAAGGTTCAGTTTTACCTCTTTCTGGTTATCTAACTGTATATAGAATCTGTTCGAGGACAAATAAAAATCCTCATATCTGAAATATAATACATGCCAGATGTTTTTAGATATTGTGATGTTTGTATTGGCTACCTTTTTATCGTTGTTACCATACTCAATCCTTAGTCTGTTATTATTAATTACTGATAGCTTTAACCATCTTGACAGGTTACCGAATGTTAATATTGTATAGTGTTGTTTCTCCTCTTTTATCTTAAACCTTATGGCACCAGAGAAGTATCTGTACTGATGCAGTCCCTGATTCACTCCAAAACCATAGTCCCATAATTTAGCAGTCATATTCCAATATGGCATATTGCCATCTTTATCATAATCCTTAGTAATTGTAACCTTACCGTCAGATATCATGTTGGTGTTATGAAAGTACATATCGTTTGACTGATTCTTAACACTGTTTGCTCCTGAACCATTAAAATCCCAGAAGCCGACAACTTTGTCCAGATTCTCGTTTGGTTTTACAGCATCTGGCTGTTGTGTTTCATCGGTTGTAGTGGTGAATCTGCACAGGTTACTTACTGTGGTTTTTGAAGGGTTTTCTGTTACTCCTTCTACTTTCCAGTAGTATGTTGTGTTTGCCTCCAGATCATCTATCTCATATGCGCTCTCTGTGTAGTTGCTCAATATCTTTTTCATATCCTTCTCTGTTTTTCCGAGATAGATGTTGTATTTAGCATTGTTAATGTAATGCCAGCTCATAATCATATTAAGATCTACATTATTGGTTCCGTTTTTAGGAAATACCACAACCGGCGCTTCCATAGGTTTCTTTTTAACTATAAAGCGCCATGTTGTACTCTCTGTTTTATTGTTGTTTTTGCTGTTTTGTGCAATAACTTTCCATCTGTATTCGCCCTCATCAGGTAATTTATTAATGGTGAAATTACCTGTATTAAGGTTCTCTGCAATTTTCACAAATTTAACACCATCTTCAGATGCCATTACGGTGTATGTATTATCATCTGTATATCTCCACTTAAGTTCTATATTTACCATATCTGTGGTTGATCCGTCTGATGGAGATAGCAGCTCTACTTCAGTTGTTGATGGCTTATTGTTGTTATCATCATCTTTGCTACATGCTGTAATAAGCATAACTATTAATGCCAGGCATATGCCTTTAATAATTGAGTTAGTCATCTGTTTATAATTGTTTTTTAGTTGTCAGACGGAACGTTGCATAATAATCATCCTTGTATGTGAATGGCCACTCTCATGCTTCGTTTCATATGATTGTGAATTTAATACTGGTGTATAACCTATACTTTTGCTAATTGGCAAAGGTATTGATGTGTTATATTAATAAGTGGTTGTGTGGGGTTACAAAAAATTACACAGGTGTTACAATATGTAACATGTTAATGTATTGAGTTGATATGTTGCGATTTAATAATAGATAGCCGGGGTGGTTTGGTAATATTGAATGAGCTTGTATTTATATAAAAACAGAGCCCCAATCTGCTGTTATGCATATCAGGGCTCTATTAATATCTGCAAAACTGTTGGTATCTGTTTAGCAGTTCTAACCTATATAAATAATAAATTGTTGTCTAGTTATAAAAACGCTCTTGCCACGCTCTGATAAGCGACTCAATAATAAGTTTTCCGTCGGTATTTCCTAACTCTTCATCAGAAGCTCTCTCAGGATGAGGCATCATTCCGAATACATTGTGTTTGCTATTACATACACCTGCAATATTCTCAACAGATCCGTTCGGATTATAATCGCTGGACATCTCGCCACGCTCATTACAGTATCTGAAAATAATCTGATTGTTCAGACGCATCTCTGCCAATGTATCCTCAGGAGCGAAGTAACGTCCTTCGCCATGTGCTATAGGAATCATAAGCGGAGTGTTTCTGTCAAGATGTTTATTAATAGCTGAGTGGTTATTATCTGGCATAATGTGTGTGTTTTTACAGATAAACTTCTGATTATCGTTATGCAGAAGTGTACCCGGAAGCAGACCTGACTCACAAAGAATCTGGAATCCGTTACAAATACCCATTACAAGTCCGCCACCATGAGCAAACTCAATAACCTTTTTCATAATTGGTGAGTGGTTAGCCAAGGCTCCAGATCTAAGGTAATCTCCAAAAGAGAACCCTCCTGGTATCATTACAGCCTCTACACCTTTAAGATCTGTATCTTTGTGCCACAACTCAGTAACATCATGGCCTAAAATATCACGAAGAACATAAATAATATCTTGGTCGCAGTTGGACCCCGGAAAAATTACAACACCAAACTTCATCTCTATTTTGCTTTTAAAGTAGCCCAAAGATAGATATAAAGCCTGAATTTTCACAGCTTAAATTGATTATTAAATATTAATAACTGGTTAACTTGTAAAACCTGACTAAAACATGATGTTGAGTGTATTATGTAAATGCATTGTTAATTATTTATGATGTTTGTAAATGGAAATAACAACATCTTTGGTATAAGTAGTATATTTAAAAATATTATTTGTTACCATACATCATATTTGATGGCAAAAACTGTTATACCATGATAAAAAAGATACTTAAATACCTGCTGATATTAATAGCAGTGGTGGTTATTGTTTTAGGAGGATTTCTGATTTACTCAACAATTACTGATTTTAAACCAAAAGAATATATTGTGTTTGATAATGCTAAAGACAGTAATACACTAACAGATACCACAATTTATTCAGCAATGATATGGAATATTGGTTACTGCGGACTAGATGAATCTATGGATTTCTTTTATGATGGAGGTACAAAGGTTGTTACACCCGAGAGTAATTATAAAGCTAATATTGGGTTTGTAAATAATTTCCTGCGAAGTAATGATAGTATAAACTTTATTATGCTTCAGGAGGTAGATAGAGATTCTAAACGCAGTTATAGAAACGATCAGTATAAGGAGATAGGAGAGATTCTGGTAGGGCATAAGTATAAATCGTTTGCATTTAATTATAAGGTAGATTTTGTGCCAATGCCAATAACATCGCCATTGGGCAGAGTAAGGTCAGGGTTGGCTACATTCTCGCACTATATTCCGGCAACATATGCGCGATGGTCGTTTCCGGGTAACTACTCATGGCCAACAAGTATATTTATGTTAGACAGATGCTTTATGGTAAACAGATACAATATGCACAATGGTAAACAGCTGTTAATAATAAACACTCACAACTCTGCATACGACGACGGATCGCTTAAGAGAGCACAGATGGATTATCTGAAACAGTTTCTGATTGCAGAGTACGATAAGGGTAACTATATTGTTGTGGGTGGCGACTGGAATCAATCGGCTCCGGGTGATGCTGAGGCTTATAAAGCGGAGCGTGGTGTAATGAGTATGATACCGGAAGATTATCTGTCTGATTGGAATTGGCAGTATAGTAGTGGTGTACCAACAAACCGATCGTTAAAGAGCAGATATACATCGGATACAGAGACAACAATAATAGACTTCTTTCTGCTGTCGCCGAATATTATTACAGAATCGGTAAATACAATAAATCTGCATTTTAAGCACTCAGATCATAATCCTGTCATAATAAAATTTAAGTTAATGTAAATTACAAAAAAGCTAACAAATATCATATTGTCACAATGCTGTTATTGTATATTTTCGCAGGCAAAACACATACAGAAATAATGCGAAATATACTTACCACATCAGGATTTATTGTGCTGTTGCTATTTGCAGCTACACAGATGATTAAGGCGAAAGAGACAACTACTCCTGTGCCACCAAAACAGGAGAACGAAAAACAGACATCGCCATTATCTATTTATGTTGATCTTAAATCGAGACATACTTGGCGCGGAGGATTAACAGTAAAGGCTTTTAATATACAGCCAAACCTTGTATTTAAGAAAAAAGGATTTACTATTGGTGCATGGGGAGCTTATGCTATTGACGATTCATATGCAGAGGTTGATCTGTATGCCTCATACCAATACAAGTTTATAAAGATTGGTGTGGCAGACTATTTTGTATCTGATGAGAAGAAGAAGTTTAACAACTACTTTGACTGGAATAATAATACCTCACGCCATACTATTGATCTGGAACTTAAATTTACCGGAACAAAGAAGGTGCCTTTATACTTTATGGTAAGTACAATGGTGTTTGGGAATAAGAATGCTAATGGCGAGGAGCAATACTCAACATATTTTGAGACCGGCTATACTATGCCACTTAGTAAATATGCGCAGAAACTGGACTTTTTTATTGGCGCAACACCATTTGAGGGTTCATATAGCGACAAGTTTAATGTTGTTAATATTGGAATGAAAGCAACAAAGAACTTTACAATATCAGAGAAGTTTAAACTTCCGGTATATTCAAAAATCATTGTTAACCCATACAGAGAGAACATTTATCTGGTGTTTGGTGTTACCATTTAGCAGAAAATAATTATTATTTAATAGTAAGAGTTTTCTGTCTGTTCAGGAAACTCTTTTTTTTATATGTTTTCTAATAGTGGTTTTTGATAAGTATTTGTTTATTATGTTTTTGATGCACTAAGCATAACATTACAAAAAGATAAACAAAATATTTAATGGGTATTAAAATAGTTTGTAGCTATTTTTTTGTTAATTTTCGAATCTCAACGATGAGCATTTTTAACTGTACAATTGTTCAGGTTGGTTTCTAAGGAAGAGGTGATACGATACAAGAGAACGAGAAGATGAATATTTCAGAACAGGAGCTTAATTATTTTATCAGGGTACTTAAAGAGGTTTCTGCATACGATTTTTCCGATTATTCAGATAAGTCGCTTAGTCGAAGGATTTTTAAGGTTTTAGCGGATAATAAAATGCAGTTTTCTGAGTTTATAACAAAACTCAGATGCGACAAGGTGTTTGTTGAGAAAACTGTAAGAGATGTTACCGTGAATACAACAGAGTTGTTCAGAGACCCAAAGGTGTGGCATACCTTGCGCTATAGAGTTTTGCCAAAACTAAAAGAGAATAAAACTATAAATATCTGGCATGCAGGATGCTCTACAGGTCAGGAGGTTTATTCAATGATGATTTTGCTTAATGAGCTGGAGATGCTTGATAAAGCAACAATTATTGCAACAGATATTAATTCTGATGTGCTTGACAGAGCGCATGAGGGTAAGTATAAATTCAGATTTAATATAAACTATCTGGATAATTTTGATAAGGTAATAAAAGAGAATCCCTATAACTACGATGAGTACAGGGATGTACCTTATGAGAAGTATTTTGATATTGATAAAGTTAAAGACACATTGCAGATGAAATCTTTTCTGCGGAACAAGCCTATGTTCAGGAAGCACGATCTGGTTAATGGAGAGATGTTTCCGTATGTAAAGTTTGATATTGTATTGTGTCGTAATGTAATTATATATTTTAATAACGAGCTGCAAAGCAGAGTTTTTGATAGATTTCATTCAAGTCTGTACTCAGGCGGATTCCTGATATTAGGAGCGCATGAGAGTATATTAGGACATCAGAGTACCAGATTTAAGAAAAGAGGAATGTATTATAACTCAATATAATATCCCTTTATAAATAAGTATGTTGGAGTTAGGTATAATAGAAACACGCGATATAATAAAGGCTCTGGAAGGCATTCACCCTTTTGAGTTCAGGAATCTTGCACTAACAAGTTTTAAAAGACAACTTGAAAAAATTATAACAAAGCACACCTTAAGGAATGCACAGGGGTTAATAGACAGATTAAATACTGATGCAGAATTTATGAATGTGTTTATGCATGAACTTGCGGTAAAGGAGACAGAGATGTTTCGTGATCCGTCAGTTTGGCGCGATTTACAGAAGAATATATTTAAAGATATAAAATCATCGGTAACCTCTTATAAAGTTTGGTTTGCCGGAATGCCTACCGGAGAAGAACTCTATTCGTTTGCAATATTGCTTAAAGAGGCAGGGTTGTTAGATAAGGTACAGATGTACATATCGGTGTTTTCAGATATCTCAGAAGAGAGTATATTAAATAAATATATCGACGATAAGCAGCATGAGTTAAGTGTTGCTAATTATGATAGGGTTGGAACCAAAAGTTATCTTGATAAATATATAATTCAGGAGTCAGGAAAAAAAATAGTTCCTGAATTAATCAAAAATGTCAGGTTTATAAAACAAAACACTATATTTGAAGGTGCTCCTTCTAATATTAAGTTGGTGTTTTTCAGGAATCAGATGATATATCATAATCAGGTGTTGCAAGACAAAGCGTTAAACAGCGTTTATGAAGCAATAGCAATAGGAGGGCATCTGGTTATAGGTGTTAATGAAACGCTTGATCATTCATCATATGGCAAGTATTTTATAAAGAAAGACACTAAGGAGAATATTTTTAGAAAAAAAGGACGAGTATAAAGTATGCGTAAATATAAAGCAGTTATAATAGGAGGATCTGCCGGGAGTTTTCAGGTGATAACTAAGATATTGAGTTCACTACCTGCTAACTTTCCGTACCCTGTAATACTGTGTCTTCACAGATTAAAACATGTGAGATCAGGTTTTGTTGAGGCTTTGTCGTTAAAGTCAAAGCTACCTATTGTTGAGCCTAATGATAAAGATCATATAAAACCGGGGAAGGCTTATCTTGCACCGGCAAACTATCATCTGTTTATAGAGTTAGGTAACAGATTTGCTCTGTCAACAGAAGATCAGGTTAACCACTCAAGACCATCTATTGATCTTTCATTCTTTACAGCTGCAAATGTATATCGCGAGAAACTTGTTGGTATTATACTTTCTGGTGCAAATAAAGATGGTGCAGCAGGTCTTAAAAAGATTAAAGATAAAAAAGGATTGTGTATTGTTCAGGATCCTAACGAATGTCAGGTACCAACAATGACACAGGCCTCACTTGAACTTACAGAGGTTGATCATACTTTTTCTACAACGCAAATAATTAATTTCCTTAATAAGCTATGAGAAAGTCAAGAGTAAATATTTTAATAATATTAATACTGATTCTGGCAATTGTTGTTTTGTTGCTTGGTGTAGCAATTAGCTATAATGCATTTAACAATGCCGGAGAGTCAATGCCTTTGTCATATATAATCACCTCATGTTTTATGGGTGTGTTTATTTTAACTCTTGGGGCTATAGCTCTAAAATACAGCAACGCATATAATATTGAGATAAATAAGATATATGCCGACGAAGAGGTTAATGAAGAGGTTGTTGTTGAAAATAATGATAATAGTACATCAGATCTTAAAGAACTTGTTTCTGTAGTTATACCTGTAACAGATGGCGATATAAAACAGACAGCAGAAAGAATAATGGCCGGAATGGCTCGTAAGTTTAATCTTGTGTCTGGTATATACTACCACACAACAGATGGCAAAAACTTTAACCCTGTTGCCGATTATGCTCTGTATTCAGAGAATGAGATAGCTCCGTTTGTTAGTGGCGAAACACTATTGGGTCAGGTTACTAAGAACAAAAAGATATTATCGGTTCAGAAAATTCCGGACGACTATGTTGAGGTTATCTCAGGTTTAGGTAATTCGCAACCAACTGATTTATTGTTTTTGCCTATACTAAATGATGATGATGAGTGTATTGGCCTGTTTGAACTTGCAAGTTTTAAACCTATAAAATACAATACAGATAGTGTTCTTAAGCCTTTGTGCCAGGAGATTTCTGATGTAATAATAAATGCTAAATAAAACCTAATCTGATGAGTACAATAAAAGCTCTGTTAAGAAATATTTCATTTGCAAATAAGATTGCAGTTGGTATAATATTATCGTTTATTATACCTGTTGTTGCTTGGTTTGTTATTTTGGCTGGTAAAGGCGTAAACGTAGATATTGCATCAATAATAGAACTACATAATAAAAACAATATACTGATATGGATTATTGACACTATTCCTGTTCTTATTACGATATATCTGGTATATCTTAAAAAATCGCAAAGGATAGAGGTTAAAGATTATGTTGATAGTATTGATCTTAAAGATTATGTGATATCAAAGAATGTTAAGCTGGCTAAGAAGATTGGTCAGGGAGACTACTCTTATGAGGTTGAGGATTGTGACGATGATGATCTGCTTTGTCAATCGCTGTTGGTTATGCGTAATAACATGATTCAGAACAGTAAAAAAGAGAGTGAGCAGAACTGGATTGCTGAAGGTAAAGACAGAATATCAAATATTCTGCGTATGAGTAACAGCCTTGAGAATCTGTCGTATAGCGTTCTTGTTGAGCTTATAGAGTATATTCAGGCTATTCAGGGTGCATTCTATATCCTTGAAGACGATAAGCTTGTTAACTACGCAACATATGCCTACAATAGAAAGAAATATCTTAATCAGGAGTTTGCAATAGGCGAAGGACTTATTGGGCAGTGTGCTTATGAAATGGATATCATTTACAGAAGTGAGATACCAGAAGAGTATGCAACAATAACATCCGGATTACTTGGTGATAAAAAACCATCAACAATTCTTATTGTACCTCTTATTACTGAAGATGAGCTACAGGGTGTATTAGAGTTCTCATCACTTAACGATGAGATACCAGAGTTGTCTATCAGATTTATGCGTGAGCTTGGTGAGATTATAGCACGTACAATATATAACCTTAGAATAAATCAACAGACAGAGAAACTTCTTAAGGAGTCGCAGCATATGACAGAAGAGCTGCGTGAGAATGAAGAAGAGTTGAGACAGAATGCAGAGGAGATGCGTGCAACACATGAAGAGCTTGAGCGTTCAAACACCTCACTTGAGCGTCAGGTTCAGGAGGTAGAGAATGCACAGAAGCGTCAGCACTCACTACTTGAGAATGCAGGTGAGATAATATCTATATATGATAAAACTCGTCAGTTAAAATATATAAGTCCGTCGGTGACACAGATTCTTGGTTATACGCCTGAGGAGATGACCAACGGAAAGGATACAGAGCGTTTAACACGTAAGGGAGATCAGCTTATATCTAATATGTTTAAACAGCTTTTATCTGATCCTGAGCAGCCACAAACTGCGCAGTATACGTTTATGAAGAAAGATGGAGAGAAGATCTTTCTTGAGGTTACAGGACGTAACCTGCTTGATGATCAGGCAATAAAAGGAATTATCCTTAACTCTCAGGATATCACTGAACGTAAACGCAGAGAGAAAGAGGAGCGTATGAAGAGTAAGATGCAGGCTCTGTCTGAGAACTCAACAGATATGATTCTGCGTTTAAATACATCGGGACAGTTCTTCTATGCAAATCCTATAACAGAGAAATATCTGGGTTATAAGTCATCTGATCTTATTAACCAATCTATACTTACTGTTAATCTGGAAGATAATCTGCTTGATTTCTTTAAGGAGGCTATAAAAGAGATTAAAAAAGATAAGAATAAGCGTACAGAGGAGCTTACAATAAAGACCCCTGATGGTGATAGCAGAATAATGAGTATTGATGCTATACCGGAGATTAATGATAACGAGCTTGAAACAATTCTTTTTGTAAGCCATGATATTACAGAGGCAAAAAAGATTGAGAAAGAGATTAAGGATACAAACAAGAAGATGTCTGAGAGTATAAACTATGCTCAGCGTATACAATCTTCTATACTACCAGACAATCAGATGATACAGTCGGTATTTCCTAACTCGTTTATTTTTTATAAACCAAGAGATATTGTTAGTGGAGACTTTCCTTGGTTCTTCCAGAAAGATAATAAGATACATATTGCAGCTGTTGACTGTACCGGACACGGTGTACCAGGTGCACTATTGTCGTTTATTGGATATTTTATCCTTAATAATATTACCGATCAGAATCAGAATCAGAATGCAGCTGAGCTTCTTGATAAGCTACACTTTGGTGTAAGAAAAACACTTAAGCAGGATCATATTGATTCTGATGCAAGAGATGGTATGGATATTGCTATGGTACAGATCATACCTGAAGAGAATAAGATAAACTATTCGGGTGCGCATCGTCCGTTATATCTTGTGAGAGATGGTGTTCTTACAGAGTATAAAGGAGACAGAAAAGCAATTGGGGGAATACCTCATCGTAAGAAAGCTGAAAAGAGCTTTAAGAATTACGAGATAGAGTATCAGAAGGGAGATAAAATTTTCTTCTTCTCTGATGGTTTACCAGATCAGGTAGGTGGCGAGAGTATGAAGAAATATACTGCCCGCAGAATACGTGAAGTGGTAACAGAAAATAATGATTATAGTATGTCGCAGTTTTCGAACTTTTTTGCTGAGGATTACGAAAATTGGAAGGGTAATCATAAGCAGATTGATGACATATTATTAATAGGAATTGAGTTTTAAATTTGTATTTTTACACAATAAATTAACCATGAGTTATGGACAATAAGAACGTAAATGGATTCCTGGAATTTGTCTATGATTTCTATAAGTCGATGAAGGCGCATGAGATAACTCTTGTGTATGAAGGTGAGATAACCCACCAGATTACAAAGGCCTTTACATCGCTCACAGAATCAAATATGGCTAAAGAAGAGGAGTCTAATTCGGTACAGAAGAAGGTTTTTCATGTAATGGTTGAGTGTTTGCAGAATATTAGTAAACATGCCGACAGCAGTAACTCTGAGGACTTCTTATTTGCAGGCAGAGGAATCTTTATGGTAAGCAAAGATAGAGATTCTTATAATGTTACTACCGGTAACATGATTGATAACAACAAGATCCCTGAGCTAACAAATATGTTAGAGCATATTAATGGTCTGGATAAAGATGGACTGAAGCAGCTTTATAAATCGCAGATGAAAGAGGGACGTCTTTCTGAGAAAGGAGGAGCCGGTCTTGGATTTATTGATATTGTAAGAAAGACAGGAAGAAAGCTTGATTTTCATTTTTTACCAATTAATGAAGAGAATCACTTCTTTATTCTTACATCAAGTATTTCACGAACAATATAAAATTTACAATAATGGAGGTAATAAAGATTTTGGGTACAGATGATACGCCTAACGTGATTCTTGATACCGAGAATGAAATTCTTGAGATATCAGGTAGATCACTTCCTGAGGACGTAACAGCTTTCTTTGAACCAATTCTTAATTGGCTTGATGAGTATTCAGAGGAGCCTAATGAAAAAACAGTATTTTCTTTCAAATTAGTATACTTTAATACAGCATCGTCAAAACTTATTCTTGATATTCTTATGAAACTTGAGGAGATGCATGAGGATGGGAAAGATGTACTTGTTAAATGGTTTTTCCCTGATGATGATGAGGATATGGAGGAAGCAGGAGAGGAGTATGCTGATATTGTAAATGTTCCTTTTGAGCAAATTAGCTACACACTAAATTAATATTAGAATATACCGGACTAGATTATGAGTGAAGAGATTCTAAAGGCATTAATGCAACTTTTTGCCATTCTTGCTAAGCAAGACGACGGAGTTGAGAAAACTGAAGTTGATTTTGTAAAGAATTTCTTAAAGCAGCAGCTTAATGAGGAGGCTGTTGACGAATATTTAAAACTCTTTTATAAACATGCCGGACTTGATTCTAATGGTAATGAAGTAGAAGATTCTAAATCGAAAGATGGAGAGAAAAAACGAAAGCTTACATCGGTTAAAGACTCGGTTAGGATTTTAGGGATCTGCAAGAAAATTAATAAAACATTAACTCAGGAACAGAAGGTTGTTGTTCTTGTTCGTCTGTTTGAGTTAATTAACGAAGACAGAAAGTTTACAGAACAACGAATTGCAATAATAAATACGGTCTCTGATGTTTTTAAGCTTAACAGCGATGAGTTTAAAGACATAGAGACCTTTGTTGTTAGCAGCACTCATAAGGAGCTTGATATTCCGTCGATATTAATGATTAATAACGGCGAAAATGAGAGAGAGAATAATAAGCAGATAGTATCAGAACAGCTCTCAGGTAATATCCTTATTCTTCAGATAAAGAGTGTTGATCTTTACTTTTTACGATATACCGGAAACGATAACGTATTGCTTAACGGATTACCGATAAGCAATAAACGTATATACCTGTTTGCAAGTGGTGCAAGTATAAAACCAGCTAAAGGAAAGCCGTCGTATTATAGTGATATTGTATCGTACTTTATGGCCGATACATCATTATCAAAGATATCATATGAGGTAGAGAATCTTGGATATACATTTAAGACCGGCGATGTTGGTCTGCATGATATGTCGTTTAGCCAGGAACACGGAAAGCTTGTGGGTATTATGGGGGCATCAGGTGCTGGTAAAACAACGCTTTTGAATGTTCTGTCAGGAATAAATGCTCCTACTGAAGGAACGGTAAAAATAAATGGATTAGATCTTCATAAAGAGAAAGAAAAACTTGATGGTGTAATAGGTGTTATACCTCAGGATGATCTTCTTATTGAGGAACTTACTGTTTTTGAGAACCTGTATTATAATGCAAAACTCTGTTTTAAAGATAAAACAGAGGAAGAGATTGTTACTCTGGTTGAGAGAACCCTTGATAATCTTGGTCTGCTTGAGCGTAAGGATCTTAAGGTTGGATCGCCGCTAAATAAGATGATTAGTGGAGGTCAGCGTAAACGATTAAATATTGCTCTTGAGCTTATACGTGAGCCATCTATACTGTTTGTAGATGAGCCAACATCAGGATTGTCATCGCGCGACTCAGAGAATGTGATGGACTTGTTGCGAGAGCTTACCCTTAAAGGGAAACTTATATTTGTTGTAATTCATCAGCCATCGTCAGATATCTATAAGATGTTTGATAATATGCTTATCCTTGATACTGGTGGTTATCTTATATATCAGGGTAATCCGGTTGAGGCAATAATGTATTTTAAACGAATAGATCAGCAGATTAATAGCGATGTTGGCGAATGTTCAACATGCGGAAATGTTAATCCTGAGCTCATATTTAATATAGTTGAGTCGCAGGTAGTTGATGAGTTTGGTAAATATACAGGAAAACGAAAGGTTTCGCCTCAAAACTGGAATGATCACTATAATGAGAATATTACAGTAAACGATATTGAGAAGATTGATGTTGCTCCGCCAAAGAATTTGAATATTCAGAACAGGTTAAAGCAACTGCTTATATATACAAAGAGAGATTTCTTGTCTAAGATAAGTAATAAGCAATATATCTTCCTTAATCTGCTTGAAACGCCGCTGCTAGGATTTATTCTGGCTTACGTGATACGTTACATTGCCGACCCAAATTCAGATGTTTATATATTCAGAGAGAATGAGAATATAAATATCTATATATTTATGGCAATTATAGTGTCATTGTTTGTTGGATTAACCGTGAGTGCTGAGGAGATATTTAAAGACAGAAAAATACTTAAACGCGAAAGCTTTCTGAAGCTTAGCAGATCAAGTTATCTGCTGTCTAAAGTAATTATACTTACCTCTTTATCGGCAATTCAAACAGTTACATTTGTTGTAATAGCAAATACGATACTTGGTATTGAAGGTATGACATTTGCATACTGGTTTACACTATTCTCTGTTGCTGTTTTTGCTAATTTCTTAGGATTAAATATCTCTGCAACATTCAACTCTGCTGTAACTATCTATATAATTATTCCATTACTGATGATTCCTATGATGATTCTTAGTGGAGCTATGTTTAGTTTTGAAAAGCTTAACAGAAGTGTAGGAAGTGTTGACAGGGTACCAATTATTGCAGATATGATGGTTACTAAGTGGGCATATGAAGCTCTTGTTGTTACTCAGTATAAAGACAATAGTTTTCAGAAACACTTCTACGATCTTGAAAAACGAATCAGTAATGCCGATTTTAAGCAGGTATACTACATCCCTGAACTTAAAGAGTACGCTGAAGATGCAATAAAGATGTACTCAAAGAAAGATAGAGATGAACGTAAGTACAAGAATACATTAGAGCTGCTGAATAATGAGATTACTATACAGACAGCCACGATAAAGAACCCCGGTTTTCCGGAACTTGATAAGATAAATGTTACCGATTTTACCCCGGAACTAGGTAATGCAATTATTGAGTATACTCAGAAATTAAGATCGATTTATGCAACAATGTTTGCTAAAGCCGATAATGATAAGGATAATATTATAAACTATATTACATCTAAAGATAAGAAAGCCTATTTAAGACAGAAAGACAAGTATTATAATGATAATTTGGCAGATTATGTAAAGAAGGTGTTTGAGAAGAATCCAATTCTTACAGCAAATAATCATCTGGTACAGCAACTTGATCCTATATATCTTGATCCTATACCAAGAGGATATCTGAATTTCAGATCGCACTTTTTGGCGCCTCGTAAGCATTTTGCCGGACACTATTTTGATACCTATTCATTTAATATGATTGTTATATGGGTAATGTCGTTTATTATGTATATAACACTATATTTTGAGAGCCTTAAGAAACTGCTTACACTGGGCGAAAAGCTGAAGTTAAAAAGAAAGAGGGATTAACTTTTTTTCTTATCTTTACCGTGATACATTGACTAAAATTCTACATTGTATGTTGAGAATCACTATTATAAGTGTAATTGTAGCTGCTGTAGCAGGGTTATGCTTTTTTTCTTGTACAACATGTGCAAGGCAGGATGATGAAGATGTTTTTAGAGGGATACCAGACTCTGTTTATGACGGAGAGCTACAGGTAGCTAATGAGGTTGTTGAGACAATGATACGCGATGTTGCATCGCCTATTGAGATGGCTTATCTGATAAAGAGCATTGATGTACCTTTTTCAAGAGACTATCTAGCTTCAACAAAGGTATCATCTACATTTACAACAAGTTCAGAACAAGCGTTAGCTCTTGGGATTTATGCAACAGATCTTGGATATATAAATATGTATGAAAAGACATCATCGGTATTAAAATATATATCTGTGATGAAAGATTTGGCTAATGAGATTAATATTGGTCAGTTTTTTGACTTTAATACACTGAAAGATCTTGCAACAAATAGTGAGAATATTGATTCTTTAATGTATATATCGCAACGCAGTTTTACCCGTATGGATGAATATCTGCGAGAGAGTCACAGGAGTAAACTTAGTGCTCTTATGATTGCTGGAGTATGGATAGAGGGAATGAATATTGTTGCACGCGTTGCACAAGAGAAGAGAACAAAGGAGATTGGAGAGAGTATTGCAGATCAGAAAATTGTTTTGCAACGATTACTAATTGTACTTAAAAACTACTCTAAAGATCCTATGATTGCTAATATGGTTGATCTTCTTGATGATATTGCATTGCTTTATGAGGATGTAAATATTGTTACTGTTCAGGGAGACCCAACAGTTGAAGAGGGAGAAGATGGCACACTTGTTGTTAAATACAATGATGTTACAACAATTGAGATGTCTGACGAAACTCTTAATGCAATTATTAATAAATCAATAGAGGTTAGAAACAAACTTATTAATGTAGAGTAATCTGATCTGTCCGTTTTCGCCGGATCATTTATAGTTCAACGATTAAAGAAATTTACAGGTATGAAGAAAATATTACTACTTATAACTTTTTCGATAGTACTTTCATTTATTGGCTCTGAAATAAAAGCTCAGAGTTCAGAGGATCTTTTAGATATGTGTAGAGTTATTGCCGGAGATGCTACATATGTTAGAGATTTTAAGGTGCCTCTTGAAGCAGGAACACCTCCTCCGGTAAAAAACACAGCATTCTTACTACAACGTAACTCATATAAAATTGTAGTTTGTAACTCACGAGAGTATGAAGGTGAACTTATTGTAGAGATCTATGATACGAGTCGCCTTATTGCAACAAACTATATTATATCATCAGGAAAGTATTATGATAAGATTACCCTACCAGCTAATAAAGCAGGTTCATACAGGCTTAAAATGTACTTTAAAGATGGTAAAAAGGGTTCGGCTGTGGTTATGTTAGCGCTTAATCCAAAGTAGAAGATAAATGATTTTATTATATATATAAATTAGCCTCTGTTATTGCAGAGGCTTTTTTGTTTACCAGATATTTAATATAAAATTGCTTATTTCGCTAAAGTATATATTTACAAGCAGTAACAGAATAATTGAATATACTAATATAGCGGCGGTGTTTCTTACTCTGATATTTACAATAAATATTGACATCATAAGTGACAAAGGGATAATATTTACTGTTGTAAGAAGCATGAAATCGTTATAAACAAAAGCAGCAATTGTATTCGACAAAATAACAATAAGCAGAAGTATTGCTGTTTTTACAGCACGTACTTTTCTTGCCATGTTCAGCAGAATCAGATGTGCAGATGCAAACAGCAGTAAAACTGTTGCAGTTGCCAGAAATATGTAGTTATTTACAGCAACTCCTAATGTGTTTAAATCACCAACGGTAGTAATGCGATCAATAATGATATTGTGTAATGCTTGCCATGTATTATCGCCACTAATTATTAAATAGGCATATAGGAAGTACAGAGGTGTAATAAAGCCAATAACTGTAATAAACCAATCTCTGGGAGAAAACATTTTAAGCGAACCTATTCCAATCCATAAAACAACAATAAGATATACCAATCTATAGTCTAGAAGAAACAAGAAACCAGATATCAGGCTAACCATATAAACAGCTGCAAGAACTCTTGTTTTCCTGTACATCTCTACAATAAAATGAATTATAAAAAGCAGGAAAACAGAGGCTATAAGATATGTGTTAAGAAAATGTGTTGAGTATATACCTCCGGCAATGATTATTGTAATAAAAACAGGCAAATACGATCGTGTTTCAGATATGTTTCTTATCTGTATAAACCTGAACAATCCAATTCCGGTAATAACAATTGTAATAAAAGCCAAAATAGCAGATAATATTTTATTATTGCTATTTAAATCAGATATCCATTGCGATATCAGTGTGCTGTTACTATCGGCTATCAGACTATAATCTGTTCCCGAAATATTACCAGCCCAAAAAGCTACTGTACAAATTAATATGGTGATTATACCACCGGCTCTAAGATTGTCCAGATTTTTAATAATCATAGTTTATAGTAAGTCTTTACCAATATCGGTTCTGTAATATTTTTTGTTGAAATTTATTGCTTCGGCATTTTTAAGCGATTTACCAACAGCCTCATTAATACTATCACCAAACGAGGTAATAGCAATCACTCTACCTCCATTCGTAATAACATTGTTGTTGTCTGATTTTGTACCTGCATGAAACAGTACCGAGTCAGTAATACTCTCTATATTACTTATAGTATGTCCTTTTTCATAACTTTCAGGGTACCCTCCCGAAACAAGCATAACTGTAGCAGCAGTTCTGTTATCAATCTCAAATTCTACTTTGTCTAGCGATTGGTCTTTAAGACTATACAATGCTTCGGTAAAATCACTTTTAATTCTTGGTATAACAACCTCTGTTTCCGGATCACCCATTCTTACATTGTACTCAATTACATACGGATCGCCATTAACATTCATTAAACCAATAAAAACAAAACCTCTGTAATCTATATTATCGGCCGCAAATCCATTAATTGTTGGTTTTACAATGCGTTCAATAACCTTGTTTGTAAATGTTTCATTGGCAAACGGAACAGGTGATACAGCACCCATTCCTCCGGTGTTCAATCCTGTATCTCCTTCGCCAATACGTTTGTAATCTTTTGCTTCTGGCAGCAGAACAAAGTTTTTACCATCGGTAAGTACAAAGTACGAAACCTCAATACCTTTCAGAAACTCTTCAATAACTACTTTGGCACTTGATTCTCCAAATTTTCCGTTAAGCATCTCTTTTAGCGATGCCTTTGCCTCATCAATATCATCAATTATAAGTACACCTTTTCCGGCAGCAAGACCATCCGCTTTAAGTACATACGGAGGATTTAATTGATTCATAAACTCTACGGCATCATCAAACTGATTAAGCGTAAATGTCTTATATTTTGCGGTAGGAATGTTGTTCTTGAACATAAATTCCTTTGCAAAATCCTTACTCCCTTCCAGAATAGCACCGTCTTTTTGAGGTCCAACAATGCATACATCCTTTAATTGATTGTCGTTTCTAAAGAAATCAACAATCCCTTTTACTAAAGGATCTTCAGGGCCTACAACAACCATATTAATGTTATTGCTAAGAACAAACTCTTTTACCTGGTTAAAATCTAATGGGTTCAGATCTGCATTAATACCTACAGATGGAGTTCCGGCATTTCCCGGAGCAATAAACACTTTTTCTGTTTTTTCACTCTGAGCTATTTTCCATGCCAGGGTGTGCTCTCTTCCGCCTGATCCTAAAATTAGTGCGTTCATCGACTTAATATTTCTTATCTGTATGAGTTAAAATAGTGGTTTCTTTTTACGTAAACCTCTGTCTTTATAAAATCTGTATGCAATCATCAATTCGTGCGATCCGGTTGAGTATCTTACAATATTTGATATTCCCATTTCATACGAATAGAATACTGATATCTTACTAAAATCTACACCTGTAAACAGAACAAATGCATCAGCCGATCTGTAAGATACCCCCAAATTTAGTTTCTTTTTCCATTTTAACCTCATATTAATGTCAACCTGTATATCACCATTTTCCTGAACACGTGCTAAAACACCTGGTTCAAAGAATGTTCTAAGATCAGTTTTAAATCCGTATGATCCGTAAATTATGTATTCACGGTTCTCACGAAATTCCATAATATCTTTGTTAGTAAGATCTGTTTTAAGTTGAATAACCCTCGGAACAGCAACACCTACATTTATTCCGTGCATATATGCAGATACACCAAGAGCAACATCTGGAACAAATTTTGCCTTATATCCATCAAGATATAACTTATCGTCGGCATTGTTTTGTAGCTCAAGTTTGCTATAATTAAGACCTTTCTGATAGAAAATACCTGAAAGCCCCAGTCTTATAATACCTCTCTTTTTGAATATAGGTATAGTGTATCCGTATGTAATCTCTCCTCCAGTTTTGCGCAACACACCATACGATTCGTTAAAGACCTTTATTCCAACGGCTACCTTTTTGCTTAGTTTACGATGCGACATTATTGTTTGCGAATTGGGCGCATCTTTTACACCCAGCCACTTTTGTTTATAAGAGAATACAACAGGCTGATATTTATCAACCCCAGCCTCGGCCGGATTAATAATATATTTATCCAGTAGATAATAGTTACTTACCTCCCCGCTCTGTCCGAAGCTATTTGCAATTTGCAAAGTAAAAGTAACTATTATTACTACAGTTGTCAGTCTTATTTTCATACACTACAGATCAAATGTTTAGATTTATGTCTTATGCTCCTTTAAATGCCTTTTAAGGCTAAAATATGTTCTGTTACCTAATTATTGTTACAGATCCTGTTACTGCTTTAGATTTATTATCAAGCTTAATTGAATAGTAGTAAACCCCGGCCGGAAGTCTTTTTCCTGTCTGTGTTCCATCCCAGGAGAAGTTGTATCCCTTTGAGTAGAATACTTTATTACCCCATGAGTTGTAAACAATGACCTCACATTCCGGAAACTTTCCAATATTCTCAATATTCCATAAATCATTCACTCCGTCGCCATTAGGAGTAAAAGCGTTAAAAATACGAATTCCTTCAGCAATATTAAGAATTTCGTACGATTTACTTAAAATACAGTTGTTTTCATCAGTTATATTTACAGTATATTCACCCTCTTTAAGTCCTGTGAACTCACCAGTGGTGTTGGTTTGGTTTATTATCTTATTTGAGTATACAAGTGTCCCGCTTCCTCCGGTTGCAGTAATCATTATCTCACCGTCAGGATTTGTAATATCACTCTGATCCTTTGTCGCCTCATTAACAATTGTAATAGGGTTCTTAGGATTCAGATCTACCTTCTCTGTCTTCTCACAACCTTTACTATCAGATATAGTCAGCGTATACGTTCCTGCGGTCATATTGTTTTGTGTTGATCCGTAGAACGATTTAAGTGTTTTGTCATTAAGCCACTTGTACTTATATGTACCCGGATTACCACCAGTAACATTAATTGTTACTGAACCATCCTCAGAATCGTGACATGTAACACCAATAATTACCTTATCAAGTACCATATCGTCAGGTTCAGTGATAGTGAAATTTTTTGTTATTACAGTTCCTTTTGCATCGGTTACATTTATAGAGTAGTCTCCTTTTACCAGATTTGGAGCTAATGCAGTTGTACTGGCAAGAATAGTTGATGTTGTTTCGTTACGCCACACAATAGTATAAGGTTTAACCCCACCTTCAACCTCAACTTCAATAACACCATCATTATATCCGTAGCATGTTACATCTGTTTTAGTTTTCTCAATAATATTTAGCGACGATAGTAATGATATATCATTAAATGTTTTACGGCAGTTGTTTGCATTAATAACAGTTATGTCATAAATACCTTTTGAGAGCCCGTTGAATGTATTTGAAGCTCTTGCTTTGCTCTCTCTTGATCTTGATGTCTGTTTAGATATCATGTATAGATATCTGGAGTCATTGCCATCTATAAGATTGTCAGGAGATACAGTAATTGTTATTGAGCCATTATTCTTATTCTCTGAAGGCTGTGTGATGTTCATATCAACAAGAGTGATATCTTCTTGATTATCTATTGTGAATGACTTAGTAATATTACAGCCTTTAGGATCGGTAACTTTAACGTTATAACTACCCGAACCAAGAGCTTCCTGATAAATCTGACCATCAATAATACCAAGACCATCTGTTGTAGTCCAGCTATAGGTTTTTGTTCCCGCATTACCCCCCGATACAGAAAGTACTGCTTTACCATCAGTAGAGTTAAAACATGATACCGGCTGTGCATTAACAGTTGCAATTAGCGAAGGAGGTTCTGCAATTGTGAACTCAATAGTAGAAGTCTCTTTCTTATTATCCATAACTGTTACTTCATAGGTTTCTGGTGCCAGACCGTTTACAGACATTATATTAGATTTCTCATGTATAAATGAGGTACTGCCTTTTATCTTCCAGGAGAATTCATATGGTGGTTCACCACCTAAAGCTTCAACCTCAGCCGATCCGTCATTAAGACCATTACAACTTACATTAATAACATCTCTTTTAACAAGCTCTATTGTTCCAAGTTTAAACTCGAATATCTTAGAGCATCCTGTTTCATTTTGTGTAACCGTGGCAAAATATGTACCCGTTCTTAGGTTGTTAACATTTAAACCAACAGTATTAAGATCATCATTCCATTTTACTGTATATGTTACATTGGTAGCACCATCAACCAGAATCTTAGGAGAGATATCTGTAATGCTTATAGCTCCATCAGTTGATGTTATTGAGGTTGGTTGAGTTACTGTTGATGTAATTGTAATTTCAGCCTCCTCAGTTAAAGTGGTTAAACCATTTACAACACAACCGTTTTTATCAGTAACAACAATTGAATAATCCCCTGCACCTGCATCAAGAACAGTTCTTTTATCTGAACTGAATGCAGGGTCACCTATTTTTGACCAGTTGTATGAGTAATCCGTCGTTCCACCTTTAACATCAGCAATTAGATATCCGTTATCGCCGTTGCACTTTATATTTCCTGTCTCAATAGAGAGATCTAGTTTGTCCGGTTGCTCAATCTCTATGTATTCAAGCACCTCTTTTCCTACACCATCTTCAACCTTTACCATGTAGTTTCCTGCACCAATATTAGATAGAGTCTCTCCTGTTTCACCAGTTATCACAACACCATTTTTGTACCATGTAATAGTAAATGGAGCAATACCAAAGAATCGTTTAATCTCTATAGATCCGTTTGTATCATTAAAACATTTAGGATTTACAGTGTTTGTTACAGCAATAGATAACGGATTATCATACTTAATAAGTAACGTATTTAAAGGTCTTGCAGCGCCATCTTTAGAGCTAAGAGTTTTTGTTCCAATGTCTATAGAGGTAGACCTGTAGAATCCGGCAATAACACTCTCTCCACCCGACATATACTTAACATCCTTTCCAACATCAATATCGCTGCCTCCTACATGAAATACAGTGATCTCTTTTCCATCCTTATCAAACATAAGAGCATCAAGATCTGTTGAACCCAGATTAGGTACTGATACCCCACTGAAGTTGTAAACACCTCCACTCTTACCTCCAACCTGTACATAATCACCAATTATAGATATAGCAGTTGCATCATCAGTACTTCCGGTACCTACAGCTCTTGACCATAGAAGATTTCCGGTGTCAGAGAACTTTGCTATAATCTTGTCAGACTTTGTTACATCTCCTATTGCAGTATGTGTACTTCCATCAGCAGCAAGAGGAGCTGTATCGTCAATACTTATTGTATTGGTAAATGATCCAGCCAGATATATATTACCATCAGTATCAGACTGTGCATCGTAAGCAATGTTTGTTCCGGTACCTTTAATAAACCTTGTCCATATTACATTTAGGTTTTCATCTGTTTTAAAAAGTGCAATATCAGCAGATCCACTACTTGTAACCTTATTTACTGTTGGTGATACTTGTATATCCAGATCTGTATAGAATGGTCCGGAGATAAGAAATCCGCCATCGTTGGCTCTGTTTATTGAATTTAATCTTGTGCTGGAACCTGCCGATGTAAACATCTTATGGCTTATATAATCTCCTGTAAGCGAATACTTAGCTATATAGTTATCTGCTCCGGATGTTACAGTCTCTGTTCCTGCAACAGTGCCATCATTATTAAGAAAATTGAATGTGCCGGTAAGAGCATATCCGGTAAAAACAATATGTGTTGGTGTAATAACCATACTGGTAGTGTATTCTTTCCCGGTACCTGAAAGCAGGTGTTGTCTTAGCATAAGTGTTCCGTCAGAATCGTACTTAATAAGAAATGAGTCATCAACAGTTGAGTTAATAGCAGAACCTGCCGGAGCAGACAGTGTTCCGTTGAATGATCCGGATACATAAATATTGTTTGAATTATCTATTGCAAGTGTTCTTGGCTGATCTTTATTTGTACTACCAATGGTTCTGTGCCATAAATAATCACCGTCTTTATCAAATTTTATAAGTAACAAATCCTGATTTCCTGCTGGTGCAGTTTCCGTAAATTCTGTAAATGTATTCTCACTGTGTGCAACAGTTACCTTTGTTTTAAAAGGAGTTAGCACTATAATATTATCGTTTGAATCGGTAATCATATTCCTTACCCTGTTCTGACCACCGCCATCTATCTGTATAAACCATTCTACATTCTGGGCAAATGAGTAAATTTGTATAAATTGTAGAAGAATTATTATTTGTAGAAAACGCTTCATATTTTAGTTATTACTATCAACAATAAATGTCATGGTAAAGCAAATTGCTCATATAGGATACCCTAAAACAGGAACATATTGGTTCCGGAACAATTTATACTTTAGGTTACAAAAGTACGAAATTATTCAAAATAGTACTATACAACAGGCAATTATTACTGTTAATGCTTTAAAATTCGCTCCTGAGAAGGCGCAGGAGATGTTAAAAGATTATTTAGGAAAGGATATTATTATAGATTTTCATGGATTTATAGGTACAACTCATGCCTTTGGAGCGTCAGGTTATCTTACTAAAGAGCATTGTACCAGATTAAAAGAGGTGTTCGGAGATATTCATATTGTATTAATGCTAAGAAATCAGATTGATCTTATAGATTCTCATTATAAGCAACATATAATTGAAGGAGGAACATATTCTACTAAAAAGTATATTAATTTCAGGTCTAACTTTAGCTTTATCAATGCTTTAACATTGTTTGATAAAGATCATTTTGATTTCTATTCGCAGGTGAAATTCCAACAAAAACTGTTTGGTGAAGATCGGGTTCATGTATACTTTTTTGAGGAGTTCTCTGAGAATCCGGAGGAATTCTGCAGAAAGATGTTTGATGATCTTAAGATAACAGAATATCCTGATAATGTGGATTATTCGATATCTAATGGTAGTTTACCAATGAGTTATTACAAGATATTACGTTTTTTGAACAGGTTCTCTAAATACTACGTAGTTAATAAAGACTATTATTTTACCGTTCCACTACTATTTAACTTAACGCGAAAACGGTCGATGAGAAATTGGTTATTTAAAAGATCTACTTATAAAAAGAGATATGCGTTTTCAGAAAAACAACGTATGTATATTGCTGATTTATATCGTGAAAGCAATAACAAAATGATTGATGAACTTGGTTTTAACGAGGTGAAAAAATATAAATATCCATTGTAATGAAAAATTATGGTGTATTATATGTTGCAACAAATAGCTATTATCTTAATCAGGCTGTGCTATCTGCACGTTCGGTAAAGCGCTATTGTGATGTTAATGTGGGCATTGTTACGAATATAGTTAATCCTGGTGAAATTTGGGATGTAGTGTTAAAATATCAACCTTTAGAGGTAGGTAAAGATATCTATATGGCCGATAAACTACGTGCATTAACGTTAAGTCCGTTTGAAAAGACACTATATCTTGATGCCGATACCTATATAATGACCGATATTATAAACCTGTTTCATCTGCTTGACAGATTCGATATGGTATTTGCCCATGGCCATAACAGAAATGAGCGATTCCTTATGCAGACAGGACGTATAATGGCAAACGGAAAATACACAAAGGCAGTTGACGATAGTATACCATATAGTTTTGCCCCAATTCAGGGCGGAACAATACTATATAATAGTGGCGAACATATAAAAACATTCCTTGGTAATGTAGAGAAAGAGTACCATAAAAAAAGATACTTTGACGATCAGGCTGTGATAAGAGAGCAGCTTTGGAACTGCAAAGATATAGATTTCTATATAATGCCACCTGAATATAACTTTAATACAATAGGGCAGATAAAGAGATGGAGAGATATGAATTATAGGGAGGCACGTCCTGGTATTCTGCACTATACAAGAGAAAAAAACAAGGATATTGCCAGATGTGTGAATAAGATATACAATATTGATGAGGTTGATAAATTACCAGTTTTTGATCTGAACAAATACCGAATAGCGAATATTATAAAACGGTTTATAAGGAGGTTTAAATAGTATGGCAAATGTAATTCTGCATGTAGGTTACTCAAAAACCGGAACAACATGGTTTCAGAAGCAACTGTTTAATAAAATACCCGGGTACAGATTTGTTGGGCATAATGATATTCCTGAACAACTATTTGATATTAATACAGATATACATGCAATAAAAGATGATATTTATAAGCTATGCGACAGACCCAGCATTATAAGTGATGAGAATCTACTTGGCACTTTTATTAGTGGCACATTAGATAAGAAAGCAAAACTCTATTCTGAACTGTTTGATGATTCTATTGTTCTACTATTCATACGTAATCAGACAGATAAGTTATGTTCGGTATACTCTGAATATATAAAAATGGGAGGAACACTTAAACTTAACGACTATCTATGGAGAGCAGACTCCCCAATGTCGGTAGATGAGCACTATTACCATAAAACTATTGATATCTATTACAGATATTTTGGCAAAGACAGGGTTTATGTTTGCCTTTTTGAGGAGTTTGAAGAGGATCAGAGAGGGTTTGTTACAACCTTGTTAAACAGGCTTAACCTGCCAGCTGTTAAAGATGTAAGATACAGGCAAAAGGAGAATGTATCGTTATCTGAAAGAGGTTTGAACCTGTTACGTTGTGCAAATATTATTGCAAAAAAATACCGATGGTTAAGATATATAAGAACAGCTATACTTATAATCCTTAGGATTGGACTTAAGCATGGCTGTTTTAGAAACAAAAATATCCCGGAAAGATTTCTTGGTAAAGATAATTACTGTAGAATACAGAATATGTACAGAGAATCTAATATGCAGGTTGCAGAGTTAACAGGACTTAACAACTTAAGTAAATATAATTACTAATATATGTCAGGTAAGAGAGTATTGTTACATATAGGCTATCCTAAAACTGCAACTACATGGTTTCAGAAAGATCTGTTTCCAGGAATAGATAATATTAAGCTATTTACTAATGAGAAGTTTGTTAATAACTTAAAGAGAGCAGATATTGCAGACAGAGAGCAGATAAGGAACGTTATTAACAGTGTTAATGAAGAGACAATAGTAATTAGCAACGAAAATATATTAGGTAGCAGAAACAGAGTTTTTTCAAACCCTGAATATTTAGCAAAGATATTCCCCGGGGCAGAAATAATACTGTTTGTGCGTAATCAGATAGACAAATACCGATCAAACTATTCGCAATATATTAAGCAGGGTGGTGTATTGTCGCCTGAAGCATATCTGTTCTCGCAGGGGCAGGATCTGTTTGGTGGCGAGAAACATAAATATTATAGAGTCGTAAATCTGTATCGCGACTATTTTGGGAAAGAGAATGTACATATATTCTTTTTTGAGGAGTTCCTGGAGAATAACCAGCGATTTATGTCTGACTTTGTTAGGAAACTTAAACTGAATGTACCCAACAGATTTATAGATAACAGACGAAGAAATGTTAAACTCTCTGCAAGTGATATTAAAACAGTACGATCTTTTAATAGGTTTTGCAACAAAATATTACCCAGATTTGCATCAAACTATCTGGGGGCAAAACAGCAATACATAATAGACAAAGTGTTTACCGGACAAGGCATGAAGTTTATGTATAGTAAAAAAACAAACGAGTGTATAGCAAATTACTTTAGAGGAGATAACAGAATGCTGTCGGCTGAGTTTAAACAGGTTGAGAAATATAATTACCCTCTCTGATGCAGATAATATTTCTGACATATATAGATAGGAGTGGATCAACATTTCTGATATCGCATCTGGGACGCGTAGAGAAGTGTGTGATTTGTCCTGAAGCTGAGGTGCTACCGCTAATATTTATGCATAAACCATATGCAAAACCAACCATAACCCATAAGAGATTTACTAATATATGCAGAGAGAACAGAAAACTACAATTCTGGCAATTTACACCAGATGAGATATCTGTTGCAATAGATCAGGATAGTAACTATAAATGCTTTTGCAAACTACTTGAAATGTATGCAAAAAGAGTGAATGCCAATGCAAACAGTGTTGTATTTAAGGCTTTTGAGATAAGCCTGTTTCTGTCTGACCTGTTGCCGGAACATAAGATAATAAAACTAATACGCGACCCTCGTGATATATTCCTGTCGCAAAAGAGAAACGGACTTAATAACAATCCTGTTGCTGTTGCCAAATATTGGAATGGATATTTTAACCGGAACCATAAAGAGCTCTTTACTGTGAGATATGAGGATCTTGTTAATAGTTTTCAGAAAGAGTTTGACTCCATAATAAAATATCTGTTTGCCAATCAGGTATCATTAACCGATAATACAGACTATAGCTTTATAAACATCAATCACAGATATATACACTCCGGTATTGATTCGTTGCCAGACAAACATAGAGCTGAACAGTGGAGAGAAACAGAACATACCGCAGCAATAAAGATTATAGAGCGTATGTCTATATCAGATAAAAATACCGGATACACTATTAAAACGGATACAAAAAAGCCATATACAATATTATATATAGTGCATATGGCATTCTACTACCTGCTGTTTGTAATTGTAAACAGATTCAATATTATTCTATGGAATCTAAAACGCCTGTCTGTTTAATATCTTCTGCTTTATTACAGATAAAAAACGTGGTTTAGATAACTCATACAGATCAGGTAAAATATACTTATATGCAGATATACCACGTTTAAACAATTTTATGCCAAACAGCTTTGCTTTAATGGCATATCTTATCTGCTCTCCGCGTCGGCTAAGTGATATCATACCCTTTGTAATACGATAGTATGTGAGCTTTTCCGGAAGTATCTCTGTTTTATAACTGAATATTATTCTCATCCAGTACTCATAATCCTCGCTGTTTTTATACCTCTCGTTATATAAACCAACCTTATCAACAATCTCTCTTCTGAACACTACAGATGAGTGGCATATAATGTTCTTACGCAGAATATACTCCCTTACATTGTTGTAACTAAACACAGGCTCGTCTGGTTTGCCATTAAACAGCTTCCCGTTTTTATCAATAAGCTGTTTTGAGGTTGCCAACATATACAGTTCGCTATCATCCTCAAGTATCCTTATCTGCTTCTCAAGCTTATCTATAAGCCATATGTCATCAGCATCAATTCTTGCTATATAGTCGCCACTGGCTTTTTTGAGCCCCCAGTTTAACGATCGTGCAACACCTCTGTTCTTACGCTGAGTAAATATCCTTATCTTATCAGGGTATCGTCTTTTAAACTCCTTTAATATATCCTCAGTACCATCGGTAGATGCATCATTAATAATAATAACCTCCTCCAGATTAGGATAGGTCTGAAACATTACTGAATCTAATGCAGATCTTATATGTTTTTCCTGATTATATACAGGCATTATAACACTTACTGTACTCATAACTTAATTCTTAAATCATTAAATAAGCTGAGAATACTCTCTTCCCAGTTAACTGAGTTTCCTGCAACTTTACTTCCCGAAAGCTTTTTATATTCAATAAGCTCCTGATTCTTGTCAGACTCAATAATAGTATTGTAGATATCTTTGCCAGACAAAGGATTAAAGTAAAAAGCAGAATCTTTACACACCTCATGTGCAAAATCTCTGTTAGATGTGTAGATTATCTTTCTGTAAAGCATAGCATCAGCATAGGTTGATGAGTATGACTCAAGCAGTGTTGGAAGAATCAATGCATCAACTTTGCTATATAACGAAGCTATCTGGTTAAAATCTACTCTGCCAATTGTAAAGATATACTTTTCCAGTTTTAGCTTCTTAATCTTTAACAATATCTTTTCGGCTTTTTTGCCCTGACTTTTATCTATAGTAAGAATAATAGTTTTGTTAATATTATTGTCTCTGAACAGTTTAGCAACATCAATAAGTATCTCCAGATTCTTATGAGAATAGTATCGTGTAAATGCAAGATAATAAACCCTGTCTGCTTCTGTTGGTATATTTACGCTTACAGGAGTTGTTATGTTTGCCGATGCATTTGGCAGATACTTTACAGGGGTATTATTGCGCAGCCTTTTTATCAGGCGTTGTTGCTGAACCTCTGTCTGTACAAGAAACATATCTATATGCCTGCTGCGCCACATAAACATCATATTACGCATATAGTGTGTAAGTTTTTCACGGAACGTAAGATTCAGACCATTTAATGTGTCGGCAGTTGTAAAAGGGTTGTCAAATAGTAGTATCTGCTCTCTCTTTGTTGGTAAAGGCAGATTTGCAAGATTAAAAACCAGTTCAGGGTTAAATCTGTTAATAATACGTTTAAGATAGATGTTATCAAGCCAAACCCGTTTACTACGCTTAAGCTTGTTTAGAGGAATGCTTATTACATCAATATTACTATTATCTATAAAACTATAATGTTTGCACTCCGGCACAACAATTAATATCTGACAATTAGAGCAGTGCCTGTTAATAACCTTAAGTATATTAATAGCAACAGACAATCCTCCTCCTATAAGCACGGTTGAGGCATTAATGAATATGCGTTTTTTTATTGATGTTCTCAGAATAACTACAGTTTAATAGTTAATACTCAATAGATCTGAATTTAAAACCTTTTTCAGAATATTCCTCAAGTATTCTTGGTAAAACATATTTCAGGTTACTTTCAGCCTTAACTGAGTCATGAAAAACAATGATAGAACCCGACTTTATCATCTTTCTGGTATTTTGCAGACACTCATCTTTTGTCTGTCTGTTATTGTAATCGCCGGTAAGAACATCCCACATAACAAGATTAAAACGTCTTGCTACAAGGCCTGCCTGCACAGGTCTTATTCTTCCGTATGGCGGACGAAATAGTTTAGAGTCTATAAGGGTAGATGCCAGTTCAACATCGTGTATATATTCCAGAGCTCCGGTTTCCCATCCTTTAAGATGGCTGTATGTATGGTTACCAACAGCATGACCACTGCTGATAATACTATTATATATCTCCGGATATCTGTCAACATTTCTGCCCAGGCAAAAAAATGTTGCTTTTGCACTGTATTTGTCAAGTTCATCTATAACCCATTGTGTAACATCTGGTGTAGGACCATCGTCAAATGTAAGATACAAAGAGTTGTCCTTAACAGGAATATTCCATGTTAATTTGCCGAAGATTTTGGTTACAATATTGGGTGTTCTACGATAAATCATATAGACGGTAACAATTAAGGGTACGCAGAACAAACTACGTACCCTTAATAAATATTATTGAATCATACTCTCGTACTCCTGAGTAATCTTCTCTGTAAGAACCTTATCGTTGTTCTGCTTTGCTATTCTCATTAACTCAACAAAAACCTGAGTATCTGTCATATGGTCGTTTTTAACCGCAGTGTAAAACTTCTTTGGTAAAGACTCATAGTATCTCAGATTCTGAGTTGTAATGTCTGTAAGAGCAAGCGTTAACTCACGTGCCTTATCGTTAAGTTCAACAGCAAAACATGTCTCAATAAGAGGTATATCATATAAACTTAGTGGCACAACTGTGTGCGGAATAAGTTTTGTAATCTTATTAATAACATCCTTGGCCTTCTCTGTTTTACCCTCTTTATTAAGAGCCTCAGCAAGTCGGCTATATACATTTCTGAAGTTACCAAGAATATCTCTGTTGTATGTATCAAGATAAACATCATCCTTCTCAAAATCCTGGAATGAGAACTTATTCATAAACTTCTCATACATAACATCGGTATTTATCTTGTCATACAATCCTCTTTGGCTAGGTATTGTGTACGGAACAAATCTGTGAGCAAGACCCTCAAGCTGTACGTAGTTGTCAAGTCCAAAATAGTTCTCGCGCCCTACCGTAATGGCAAAGTATATTGGTCTGTCCCAATCGTTTGACGAAACCAGATCGTAAACAAACATACCATTTTTAAACATATATCTGCGGCTCATATTCCAGTGTATGGTATCCTGTATCATATCAGCCTTATCTGCTTTTACTGTACCATTATTAAGAACCTTATTTTTGTCAACAGTCAGATACAGACTCTTTGATGGTATATAGTTTATCATCTCTCCATCATCAAATGGCGAAGGAATTTGTGTTCTTTTACTATTGTTCAGAACAAAACTCATTGCCTGTTTAAGGTCTACAGGCTCCTTTATCTTATCCTCAATAAGTATTGCATCTCTTATACCCGCAGCATACTCATCGTGTTTCATCTTAGACGGAAGCGGATCTGAATCATAAGCCTTACGCTTCATTTGATCTATATACCAATCTGCTCCAAGGTAACTAAGGTTAGATACCCTTATATCTGTACGTACACCCTCAACCTCTTGTGCATACCAAAGTGGGAATGTATCATTATCGCCATAGGTAAACAGAACAGCATTCTCATCGCAACTCTCTAAGTAGTTTTTGGCAACATCGCGAACAATATATCTGCCCGATCTGTCATGATCGTCCCAGTTTTGTTGAGCCATAAGTGCTGGTACAGCAGCAAAACACACCAATGTAACACCTGCCGATATTGCAACAGATTTTCTTTTGGCAGAGAGACTCTCTATTAGTCCTATAACACCAAGACCAATCCAGATAGCAAATGCATAGAAACTACCTGCATAAGCATAATCGCGTTCACGCGGCTGAATAGGGTACTGGTTAAGGTATACTACAATAGCTAAACCAGTCATTATAAATAGCAACGATACAATAAAGAACTGCTTTTTGTTTCGTGCAAACTGATATACAATTCCTATAAGTCCCAGTATAAATGGCAACATATAGTACCTGTTTCTTGCTTTGTTGTTCTTTGCACTATCAGGCAGATTGTCTTGCGGACCAACCTTGCCCTCATCAATAAAGTTGATACCTGAAATCCAGTTACCATTTCTGAATCCACCATGTCCCTGAATATCGTTCTGTCGTCCGGCAAAGTTCCACATAAAGTACCTAAAGTACATGTGCCCTATCTGATAATTGAACAGAAATTTAAGATTCTCGCCAAATGTAGGTACCCTTACTTTACGCTTGTTTCCGTAAGGATCCTGAAAGCTTACAATCTTACCCTTGTAACCAGAGAATTGTTTGTATGATTTTATATGATTTTCGTCGTTGCTATACATACGCGGGAACAACGATACTGTACTCTCCGGGTAAACATACTCGCTCTTATAATCTGCAATAATATATTTACCGTTGCTCTTAACATATACCGGCTTAGTCTGAACTTTATCAATAACAGGCGAAGTAAATGAGTGACCTTTAACCAGTGGTCTGTCGCCATACTGTTCTCTGTTCAGATAGTACATAAGAGAGAATACATTATCCGGACTGTTCTGATCCATAGGCGGATTTGCCGACGATCTGATAAGTATAACAGCATATGTTGAGTAACCCAGTAGAATTACCGCAATAATCATTAAGGCAGTATTTGCAATTACTCTTCCTGTTTTAATAGTGTATCGTATACCTGCAAATAACAGAGCTGTAACAAGCACAGCATAGAATAGTACACCAGAATTGTATGGCAAACTAAATGAGTTTACAAATAACAGATCAAACCAAGATGCAACCTTAACAAAACCCGGAATAATCATATACATAATAATACCCAACAGAACCATTGATATTAGCAACGATGCAAAAATACCCTTTTTTGTAGGTTTGTATCTTTTAAAATAGATAACAAAAACAATAGCAGGTATTGCAAGTAGGTTAAGAAGGTGAACACCTATTGATAATCCCATAAGATATGCAATAAGTATAATCCATCTGTTGGCATATTTTGTACCATACTCCTTTTCCCACTTTAGTATTGCCCAAAACACTATTGCTGTAAACAACGAACTGAATGCGTAAACCTCGCCCTCTACTGCCGAGAACCAGAATGTATCAGAGAATGTATATGCTAAAGCACCAACAACACCACTACCAAGAATAGCTACAGTTTGTGCAATTGAATATTCTGCTTTATCGCCAACTGCTTTTCTGGCAAAATATGTTATGGTCCAGAACAAAAACAGTATTGTAAATGCACTTGCCAGACCAGACATTGAGTTCAGAAATAGTCCTACGCTCTCAACATTTGGTGCCATCATAGCAAACAGGCGTCCTACTAATAAAAAGAAAGGGGCTCCGGGTGGGTGTCCTACTTCAAGTTTATTTGCTGCTGTAATAAACTCTCCGCAATCCCAAAAACTTGCAGTTGATTCAATGGTCAGCAGGTATACAATAGCCGATACCGCAAAAACCATCCAGCCAACTAAATTGTTAATCTTGTTGAATTGTTTCATTATGTTTAATATTTACTTTTATTTTTTTAACAATAAACTATAAATATATACTTGGTTATCAGATATATATTTTAGTGTTGATAATTATCATACCTTATTTTATGACTGTAGGGTAATACTAAAAACAATATAACTATCTTGTGTTGAGTATGTTTGTTGTTATTTATTTTATGTTATGGTTAGTAGCACACCTTACAGATTAAATAGAAAATGATAATCGACGAAAATAAAACTAAATAGTTGGAATAAAAAATAATTAAGATCTTATAACAATTATATGCAACAATAATAACAGAATATCGTTGTTCAAATGTTAAAACTATTATTTTGATAGTTTTATTTTTCTAAATTTGCAACATAACAATAAATGATGAAGTATATTTTTGCCTTCATATTATTATATATTGCTTTTGTTGCATCGGCTAATCTTCCGGTACAACAGTATAACGATTGTGTAAATACTGTTGAGTCGTGGAACGATGTTGACAACTGCGTTGATACGGAGGTTGAGTGTTGTAGTATAGACGGATCATTTGATTTTCCTTATTTTGATCCGGTTATTAACAATACTGAACTATTCTCGTTATCGTTTGATATATGGTATCCTGAAATACATTTAGGATCGCCCTATCTGCCTCCGCAGATTTAAAACTTTTGTTATGAGGCATTAAGCCTTTTTGTCTCATTATAATCAATATAGTTACGTCTTTTAAATTTAGTTGTACCTGATATGTAACAGGGTTGTTACAATGTAATGTTTTGTCTGTTTATCAGTAATTATAAATATTAAACAGAGTACACATGTAAACATATATGAAAAGGAATAAAGTATGAGAAACAATTTTGCAGTTAGTAATCTGAATACCCGTATAAAGGTTATACATAAGTATAACAAGTATACTGGATTCTACACATTTATCTGGGGAAGTCTTAAGAAGTCTTTTTTACCAATTGTGGGCTTTGTGCTTGCCGTGGTTTTGTTTGACATTTTTGTTCTTGATATTAGTGATCTTTTTGTAAGAATGACTGAAACATACCCTACAGTAGGGGTGTTGGGAGTATTCTTTGCATCAGAATCGTTTTTAGGACTTATACCACCAGAGATTTTTATTGGCTGGTCTGAGAAGACAGAATCGCCAATAGTTATGTTATCTATCCTTGCAGCACTATCGTATTTAGGAGGGATAATATCATACGGATTAGGAAAGCTTATATCACGTACTCCTGCACTTAAACGATCAATTGAAAACAAGATGCAGCAACATATTGCTAATGTACGTAAGTGGGGAGGTTTACTTATTATTGTTGGGGCATTGCTGCCAATACCATTCTCAATGGTAAGTATAGCTTCAGGTATTATCAATTACAAATTCAGAACATACCTTATGTTCGGATCATTACGCTTTGTGCGTTTTTACCTTTATGCTATAGCTATATTTAGCATGGTTTAATTGTACTAGATAATACTCATTATAGAGTATAAAAAAGATCGCCGGAAATCATAAATTTTCGGCGATCTTTTTTTAGAGTTTTTACAGTAAATCTGCAATTTTCTGAAAGCAGGCGTGGTTTCAATCAAAACCACACGTGGTTTCAACAAAAAGCAGGCGTGGTTTCTGTTTTTAGTCAACTTTATTGAATCCAGCCTCTTTCATGCTGCTGATAATACGTTTGCCTGGACGGTAGTTTACCCCAATATTCTTTATAGATTTTGAGGTAACCTTCTTGGCAGACTCTTCGCCGTTGCTGCTGATTTTAGGGTAGAGATTTCCGAGTTTGTCAAGACGGATAATCTTTCCTTCAGAAAGCTCTTCCTGAATTATATTCTCCAGAGCTCTGATTACACCTAAAATATCAGCCTCTGACAGAGAACTGAACTTCTCAATAGATTTAGCCATATCATCAACAGTAACCTCTTTTCCGTTAACAATCTGTGCATAATACTTCTTCTCGCCGCCGCCTGCAACGCCTGGTTGACCTTTCTGAACAACTTTAAAATCTAATGCCATGATCTGTTTTTTTATGTGTAAACCTTATCCACTAAATTATTAAGGGCATTGTTCACACTGATTAAATACTCTGACAACCATTTACTAAAATTCTGCTTTTTTCTTTGTAAAGAACAACAGCTTTGACATTAGTTATGGGGTGTCATTTACTTATTATAAAATAAGTTACAACTAATTTTATAAAAAACAAAACAGTAAAACGTTAACAAAGAGCAGGTGTGGAATATTTTTATTCTCAGACCATTTTGTTTATCTCTTTTTTGTAATTTAGGTACTTTATTTGGCTTGATTTCACAATGAAGGAGTAGGTAGTAATAGGTTTGTCATAAATATTTTTCAAGCTTGAAGAGAAGATTACAAGAAAATAAGTAATAAGAGGTTCTTGCTAAATTTTTGACTATGGATGATAATGAGATAAGGACTCAAGATGAATATTTATAATTATAAAAGGAAATTAATAGGATAACTGTTAACCGGAAAATGAAAATATGAGAAAGACATTTAATATATATTGCGATGAGAGTACACATCTAGAGAATGATGGTATGCCTTTTCTTATGTTAGGCTATGTGAGTGTAGCTTACAACCAGATGAAAATTCATAAGAGAAATATAAAGGAGATACGGGCACGTAATAAAGCAAATGGAGAAGTAAAGTGGACAAAAACATGTAATAGTAATTATAATTACTATGCTGATTTAGTTGATTATTTTTTTTCAAATGATATTAATTTCAGAGCAGTTATTGTTAATAAAGATCATATAGATAATAAACGTGAGGGTTTTAGCTATAGCGATTTCTATTTTAAGATGTATTACCAATTGTTACATCATAAGATGAATCTAGAATACAGTTACAATGTTTTTTTTGATATAAAGGATACGCGTAGTCATAAAAAACTGGCTAAACTGAAGGATGTCTTAAAGTGGAATGCTTCTATACGTAATTTTCAGTTCATTCGTTCGCATGAGAGTTCATTTATGCAACTTGCCGATTTAATTATGGGAGCAATAAACTATAAACTAAGAGAAGGTAATAAAGTTATAGCTAAAAATAAGTTGATAGAGAAGATAGAGTCACATTGTAAACGTCCTATTAACAGATCAACACCTAAAGCTGATGGTAAATTCAATCTGTTTTTTATTGACCTTAAATAGCTTTAAGTATGCCTCTGAATTTATTAAAGAAATATCCGGAATTACTTGAGTTTAATCAATTTGGCGTTGATAAAAGAAAAGAATCTTTAATAGGGGTTTTTAAGAGAGATATTGCGGATAATAAATCATTCTCTTTTAGAGGTAAACAGGTGCGTCCGACCAAAAAGGAAGGAGAATCATCTATGTTAACACTCTTTAATCATCTTACAACCAGAAGTGATGAAGACGAGAAAGGTAAAAAGCTTAGGTCTCGTTCATTTGAGATGAATCGTTCGGTTCGACTTCACTGGGTAAAACATCACATATATGAATTAAAAAAGGATGATGTTTTTGTTTTTAGTTATAAGGATAGAGTTGACAGAAGAGATGTGATAAGAACATATATTTATGATGATATAGAGAAGTATGTGATTGTTCTTGAACCACAAAGATCTGGAACCGACTATTATCTGCTTATGGCATACTATTTAGATGAAAATTACGGTGTGAAACAGATGCGAAAGAAGTACAAAAACAGGTTGGAAGAGGTGTATTAAAACGCAAAGCCCGGTACATATCTAGATATATCGGGCTTCGAAACTCCTTTATCCTATTATGGTATAATGAGCGTTACAAAGATATAACAAAAAATATAAGATAAAAGTTTTATACTTTTTTATGTTAATGAATTATATTGGATGTAATCTTGTTCTGATTATAATAAAACCTCACAGATACGAGTTCTTAGATTGATTAGTATATAACAACAGAAAGTTGTGTGAACTCAGGTTTGCACTGAATTTACGCTGTTACATATGTAGTATTGTTACTTAATGTGATTATACTAATTATGTATAATGATATAAGAGAATTATAATGAAACTTTTTTTTAGAATTGTTCTGTTTCTGTGTTTAACAAATAGTGTTAATGCACAGCAGTTTAATTATATGCCATTGTATAATGGTGGTACAGTGGTTAATCACAGATACTATACACTATCTTATTCAGAGAAACATGAACAACCATACTGGGTTGCTTATGAGTTAAAACCAAAGATGTTGTATAAGGTGGTTAAACGCAAGAATAACTTCAGAACAGATCCTAAGGTTAAAACAGGTTCGGCAACATATACCGATTATAAATCGGCTCCGCTTTATGATGCCGGACATATGTTATGTTCAAGAAATATGCAGTTTAGTTGCGAATCGATGGATGAGACGTTCTATATGTCTAATATGTCGCCACAGCATAAAGATCTTAACCGTATAAGATGGGCACACCTTGAGGCATTAGAGCGAAGTATGGTAGAGAGAAATGGTGCGCTGTATGTGATTTGTGGTCCGGTATTAAAGGATATTACCAAAACAATTGGCGTAAAAAATAAGGTTAGTGTACCTAACTATTATTATAAGATTATTCTTAAACATACACCAAAAGCAACAAAGTGTATAGCTTTTCTGATGCCAAATGAGAAGTGCCCGCAGCCATTAGATGCATATGTGGTATCTGTTGACTGTATTGAGGATATGACCGGGATAGATTTTTTTCCGGAATTGCCAGATGATATAGAGAACAGGATAGAGTCTAAGATAAATACAACAAACTGGAGTTTTAGTAAACCACGCAGTAACTATGCCTATAATAAGCCTAGTGTAAAGTGTAATTAGTATTGAAAATAATATAATAAAACAAAAAAGAGAGTTATAATCTATAATAACTCTCTTTTTTTAATTATGTGGAGAATGTCGGAGTCGAACCGACGACCTCTTGCGTGCAAGGCAAGCGCTCTAGCCAACTGAGCTAATCCCCCGTTTTTGCGATGCAAATATAAAATATAATATGTTACAGTGCAAAATGTTTTTGTACTTTATTCCTATTTTTATATAAAATTTATTATGGAGACTTGTATGTATTATAATAGTTGTAGCGAATGTGCTTTAGTTATATTATGAGTAGCATACTGGCTAATAAATTTAACACTATTATACTTAATACTATAGTAGTTATAAGTGCAATTCTGTTGAGTTTATTAACCCTGTGAGTGTAAAAACGTATTAAAATAAGTAGATAAATGTTATATTTTGTAATATGATAGTGTTTGTTTTAAACAGATTTATATATTTGCATGCATTATAGTTCTTGTTTAAGAGCTGTTTTATAGCGATAAAAGATAATAAGTTTTTGAATACTTAATCAAAATGCCTACTTTAGGGGCATAAAACTGCGAAGAAATGGAAGTAAAAAAATCACCTAAGGCCGATTTGGAGAAGAAGAAGGGGATATTCCTTCAGATCGGATTGATAGTTACTTTAGGCCTTATCTGGATGGCTTTTGAGTGGACTAGTAATCCTGACAAAGGATCCGCTTTTGAGACAGCCAAGGCGCAAGAAGTAGAGGAGGAGATAATCCCTATTACAGAGCGTGCTAAGCCAAAACCGCCGCCACCACCACCACCACCAGCAATGTCAACAGAGTTGAATATTGTTGAGGATGATGTTGAGATTGAGGATGAGTTTATTGCTGAGGATGTTGAAGCTGATCAGGATACTGAGGTTGAGATGATCGAGATGGACGAGGAAGAGGAAGAAGAAGAGGAGCAAATTTATGTGGTTGCTGAAACAATGCCTACGTTTAAAGGTGGTAACCTTAATGACTTCCGTAACTGGGTTCAGAAGCGTCTGAGATACCCAACTATTGCTCAAGAGAATGGTATTCAGGGAACTGTTTATTTAATGTTTGTTGTAGACCAGAGTGGTAGAGTTGCTAAGTGTGAGATTCAGCGTGGAGTTGATCCGCTTATTGACAAAGAGGCTAAAAGAGTGGTTATGAAATCACCAAAATGGACTCCGGGAGAGCAGCGTGGTAAGAAGGTAAAAGTTAAATTCTCTTTACCAGTTAAGTTTAGATTAGAGTAGTATATTTACTATAATGATATTAAGAGAGGGAATCAATTATTTGATTCCCTCTTTTTTATATCTTTGTGGTTATAAAAACACTATTGTTTAATGGGTGAAATAATTAATAAAGATATACAACATGAGGTTGCCGTTCTGGTAGGCGTAGCAACTCAGGATCAGAAAGACGAAGAGGTTAAAGAGTATCTTGATGAGCTTGAGTTTTTGGCCGATACTGCCGGGGCAACAGTTGCAAAGCGTTTTATACAGAAGATAGATACACCAAATCCTAAAACTTTTGTTGGGTCTGGTAAGCTTGAGGAGATAAAATGTTTTGTTGTAGAGAATGAGATAAATGCTGTGATTTTCGACGATGAGTTATCGCCATCGCAGCTAAGAAATATAGAGAGAGAGCTTAAGGTAAAGATACTTGACAGAACAAACCTTATTCTGGATATATTTGCAAAGCGTGCACGAACATCGCATGCAAAAACACAGGTAGAGCTGGCACAGTACCAGTATCTTTTGCCACGATTAACAGGTCTGTGGACTCACCTTGAGCGTCAGCGTGGAGGTATTGGTCTTAGAGGTCCGGGAGAGACCGAGATTGAGACAGACCGAAGGATTATACGCGACAGGATTGCAAAGCTTAAGGATAAACTTAAGAAGATAGATTTGCAGATGGCTACACAGCGTAAAAACAGAGGTCAGATGATACGTGTAGCTCTTGTTGGTTATACCAATGTTGGTAAGTCAACAATAATGAATATGCTTAGTAAGTCTGATGTATTTGCAGAGAATAAACTGTTTGCTACGCTTGATACTACTGTGCGTAAGGTTGTTATTGAGAACCTGCCATTTCTGTTGTCAGATACTGTAGGGTTTATTCGTAAGCTGCCGCATAATCTTATTGAATCGTTTAAATCAACACTTGATGAGGTTCGTGAGGCTGATGTATTACTGCATGTGGTAGATATATCGCATCCTAATTTCGAGGAGCAGGTTAATATAGTAAATCAGACACTTACAGAGATAGATTCATCGTTGAAACCTACATTTATGGTGTTTAATAAGATAGATGCCTATAAGTATGTTGAGAAAGAGGAGGATGATCTTACACCTGTTACCAAAGAGAATTACTCGTTAGACGATTGGCGTAAGAGCTGGATGGCTAAGGACGATGTTCCTGCAATATTTATTTCGGCAATAGATAGGCTGAATATTGAGGAGTTTAAGCGTACAATATACGATAAGGTAAAGGATATGCATGCAATCAGATATCCATACAATAACTTCTTATATTAGAGTTTGATATAAAGATATAAAACAAGGGAGCTCTTTAATGAACTCCCTTGTCTGTTTTTATCTCTTCATTTTATAGGATGTATCTTATATAAGATTGTTCTTAATCATATATTCAGCTATTTGAACAGTGTTTGTGGCTGCTCCTTTTCTTATATTATCTGCTACAATCCACATGTTAAATGTGTTTGGTTGCGAGTAGTCTTCGCGTATCCTTCCTACAAATACCTCGTTTTTTCCGTGTGCATTAACTGGCATTGGATATATATTATTATCAATATCGTCTTTTATTATTACACCTGCTGTGCTTTCAATTATTGAGTATACCTCTTTAATATCTGTTGTTTTGTTAAACTCAACATTAACAGACTCTGAATGGCCACCAACAACAGGAACCCTTACAGCTGTAGCGGTAATGGCTATGGTGTTGTCATTTAATATCTTTCTTGTTTCGTTAACAAGTTTCATCTCCTCTTTTGTGTAACCATTATTGGTAAATACATCGCAGTGTGGCAAGCAGTTTTTATCTATAGCATGCGGATATACCATATCAGGAGTATTGCCAGCTCTCTCATCTTCCATCTGCTTTACGGCTTTAACTCCGGTACCTGTTGTTGACTGATATGTTGATATTACAAGCCTCTTTATTCCAATGTTCTTATGGAGATCGGCAAGTGCAACAACCATCTGTATAGTGGAGCAATTTGGGTTGGCAATAATCATGTCGTTGGGTGTAATTGTATTGGCATTTATCTCTGGTACAATCAACTTCTTTGTACTGTCCATGCGCCATGCCGACGAGTTATCAACAACCTTTGTACCAGCTTCGGCAAATTTAGGAGCCCACTCAAGCGATATTGATCCTCCGGCTGAGAATAGTGCTATGTCGGGTTTCATATCTACAGCAGTAGTAAGGTTAACAACTTTATACTCTTTTTTATTAAAGCATATTGTTTTACCAACAGATTGCTCAGAAGCAACAGGAATAAACTCTGTGACATTAATTGAGGACTCTTCAAGAACCTTTATCATCTCATTACCCACCATTCCGGTAACGCCAATAACTGCTAGTCGCATTTTCTTTCTCCTATGAAATTTATTAAATTTATATAGATCGCACACAAAGTTAATTAATTACTTATTAATAGATGATGAGAAGATTATTGATTTTGCTATGGTTTGTGGTTTTTTCGTTGAGTTTAACACCAGGGCAGCTAGTACAGTTTAATTTTAACAATAGTGCAGATCCTTCATATAAGGATAATAGTATATCTATAGCGGATGTTGATCTTTCGTCAGGTAGCTTCAGTTTTAGTAGTGCCGGAAGCTATTTTGTTAATGAACCTTATATTCAGGAGTCGGGAGGTTGGAGTAAAGCATCATATAATTCAGGTAAAAGCTTTAATGTACTTCTTACAGGAAGCGGATTTAGTATAAAGGCAATACGTTTTAAGGCGTACTCTACATCTGCAGGACCATCGGCTTTAACTATTATTGTTAATGGAGATGCAGTTAAAACTATAGATATGCCAGCATCAACATTAATTGAGATTGAGGAGTTTGTTACAGGTTACACCGATATTAATAGTGCTATAATAAAGTTGGTTGGTTGGGATAATGGATCTAGATCTACATCTGGTGGAGGCATTTTAAAGATTGATGATCTTGAGATAAGTGATATAGGACAGGATATTACTGATTCTGATACTGAGCTTATGAGTGACACAGATTTTGATCTGCCTGTTACTATTATTCCGGGTAACAGTACTGTAGATATCTTCTCATTTATTGTATCAGATAAAGGTACGGCAGATACTAAACCTACAGTAATTAAGGCGTTTGACCTCGGTTTTATATCAACATATAATGCAGATAAGGTTATTAATAGTATTGTACTATATTCAGATGGTAAGCAGGTAGATGCCGGAGTAACTATTAATGAGCAGAGTATATCGTTTAGTATATCTGATGAATATATAGTTGTTCAGGACGGAACAGATACCAGGATTACAGTTAAGGCTAACCTTTTAAATGGGAATCTATTTGATGGTCAGTCATTCCGAACAGTTATTAACAGTGTTGGTAGTTTTGTTGAAGGCGATGAGAGTTCGTTAATTGGAGCCTTGCCTGATAATGGAATAGATTATGGATTATCAACAATAGATGTTGCAGGTAATGGTGTGGTTGTGCATGAGTATCCGGAAACTGTTGGGCTGAATGTGCCATTTGATATAGCGTTGATAAATCAGGACGATTATGGTAACAGAGATAGTGATATGAGTAGTGTAAGCTTAACTGTTGAGTCTGGTGTTGGAGTGTTGCATTATGATCCTAATGCAACAAATTTTTTAGATGGGGTGATATATATTAAGAGTATAACTATTGATAAAGTTGGTTATTATAGTCTGTTGTTTACTTCTGGTGATAATAATAGTTTGTTGGAACCAATATTTGTAGGAGACAGATCGTCGGCATTTATTGCATCTGACAGACCACAAACAATAACTGTAACACATACAGGTGATATATTATCTGTTTTCAGATTCAATATAGATGATAGTGGAGCAACGGATAATTTGCCAACAAAGGTAAAGCAGTTTTATATTCACAGGTCAACAGGCAGTTATAATTTAGACGATATAATTAAATCTGCAGAATTATATATAGATAATGATAGAAGGATTGAGGCAAAGGTATATGTAGAGAGTAATAAGATTAGATTCTATCTGCCAGAGGATGCCCTTAATATTGTTGATGGGGGTAGCGAGAAGGTTACTGTTAAGCTATATCTGAATAATCAGATAGCTGATGGTACGCAGTTTCAGCTAAAGATTGATGATAGGTATTTTGCTGGGGAAACCTATGGCAGCAGCTCGCTTTTTGTAAGCGATATTGGCGATGATATTGTTTCGGATAATATTACTGTTGATGTAGTTGCCGACAGGTTACAGATTGGTGGCTTAAAACGGTATATGCCATTTAATTATAGGTGTAATATTGATGTTGTAGCAACAGATAGATATGGTAACATAGACAGGGATGCAAACGGTGTGGTTCAGTATGATTTGATAAAAGGTAATGTAAATCTGTCGGCAACCTCCGGTAATATTATATCGGGTGCTTCAGAATTGGTTTATGCAGTAACAGGGTTGGGTGATATCTACTGGCAAGTAGAGGCCTCATCTGATGGATATATCTCTGCACAATCAGATATTGTATATACAGGCAGTATGGTGAATAATCTTAAGCATCATGATTTTGAATCTGGCAATATTCAGAGTGCCGATTGGAAATCATCTGTAGTAGGAGCATTTTCGGGCGAACGATCGTTAAAGCATATGGTAATTATGAGCGAAGGCAGAAGTAGTATTGAACTGATATCAGATGTTTTGTATATAAATAGTGGTGATTGTGATATTTCATACAGGGTTAAGGTTGGCGATTGGAGTATTAATGGAAATAACTGTTTTTATACCATATTTAATGTTGCAAAAGAGCGGTATATTCTTGGTGTTAACTATACAGGAACAGACGATAACCTTAAGCTATGGCGTGTTGACAATAGCAGAGCTACCAATATAGTAATGAGTAGTAAGTTCCGTATTGAGCCGAATACCATATATAGTTTTATTGTTAATATCAACAGCAGTGGAGTGTGGAGGATCTATGCAAAAGATGATGGTAAGAGTATAGGAGAGGAGTTGATTGGTGAGGTTGATATGGGGGATGTATCGGCTATTGATAGTGTTGGCTTTACATTCAGATATACTGAGTCGTCAGGTGGTGCACTGTGGATTGACGATTTAGATGTAATGATGTATGATAAACCATCGTTTATAGAATGGTATAGCCATAAATCAGATAGTCTTACTGTTGCTTTTAGTGAGTTGATTAATGACAACAGTCTGAGTGTTGTAATTAACCAGAATGGAGATAGTAATTCTGATACTGATTTTGTATGTACAAAACATAATAATAGTTCGCTATCATATATTAATACAGCAGGATGTAGTCCCGGAGCATTTGACGTTAATATCATATTCGCAGATATAGGAGGTAATGTGTCTGATAGTACTATTACCTTATTTAAATATATAGAGCCTCAATTTTCAGATATTGTATTTTCAGAGATACACTTTTCTCCTAATGCTGGAGATAAGGAGTTTATAGAGTTGTATAACGCCTCATCTGGTAGTATGGCTGCTAAAGGTTGTTTGTTGATTTCAGGTAAAGACTCTGTAACATTACCTGAGCAGATATTATTGCCAAATAGTTATCTGTTGCTTGTCTCAGAGTCATCTTCGTCATGGGCTGGTAGCTATTCTCCTTTGTGGATATCGCCTACATTGCCGTCGTTATCATCAGAAAAGGATAGTATAAAGTTGATGTGTGGTAACAGGTTAATAGATGTAATAAGATATAGCAGAGACTGGACAGATACTGACGATTATAGAGGAAGATCGTTGGAGAGGATTAATCTGTATAATAAAACAAATACGGATGACAACTGGACAGCCTCTGTTAGTGATAAGGGCTATACTGCCGGAGCTGAGAACTCTGTAAATGGAAGCTATATTGATAAAGAGCCTCCTGAAATAGTTAAGTATAGTATTACTGACGGGGATATTGTTACACTGTATATGTCAGAGAGCGTTAATAGTAGTATTGATGTTTCAGGCATTGTATCTGTTCAGGAGCAGTTGTATATATCGGACATCTCTTTGTCTGACTATTATGACAGGTTGATAATTAGGTTAGATGAAGCAATGCAGGAGGGGATATTTTACAGGATATGTTTTGATAATAGTGTGAGTGATTTTCAGAATAATTATATGTTATCAACAGATACGCTTACTCTGTTTATAAGTACAATTCCTGTTGAGGGTGATATTGTTATTAACGAGGTGTTGTTTAATCCCTATTCAGGAGAAGCAGATTTTATTGAGATAATGAATGTCTCAGATAATACTTTTGAGCTAAACAGGCTTAGATTACAATATTATAAAGATGATATAGCAGATGCTAGTACTGTTGATATTGATTTGCCATTAAGGTATATAAACCCTGGTGATTATTTTGTAATAAGTAGCGATACGCTATCTGTACGTAGTAGGTACAATAGTGGGTCAGCAAGATTCTTTGGTGAGATTAAAGGGCTACAGAATTTCTCTGATGATAATGGTGTAATTGAGTTAATGAATAGTGATAACTATATAGTAGAGAGGTTAACATATACCAAGGGCATGCATTATCCGTTTCTTGCAGATCAGAATGGGGTATCGCTGGAGCGTATTGATGCCAACAGATCTGCCAACGCAACAGATAACTGGTATTCGGCATCTGAGGCTTCTGGCTTTGCTACTCCGGCTTTATCTAATTCACATGCATCAGGAGCAGTTGAGAATAGCTCTGATATTATAGATATTGTCAATAAACGTTTTTCGCCAGACAACGATGGTTATGAAGACAGGCTTGTTATATCATACAACACCAATTCTCCGGGATGGAGGGTTTATGGAGAGGTTTTTGATATTGACGGGCATAATGTAGCCGATGTATTTGATGGTGTTTCGTTATCAGAATCGGGTACTCTGTACTGGAATGGTGTAACTGATGATATGTCGAGAGTTAATTCAGGTATATATCTGTTTCACTTTAAGTTGTTTGATGAGAGTGGAAAGAGGAAGGTTGTTAATATCCCTTTTCTTGTGGTGTTTCCGATACGATAACAAAAAGGCTATTGTAAAAATGTTTACAACAGCCTTGTACTATTTAGTATCTAATCTGATTTAGATTCTCTCAATAAGTTTAGACATGATAGCAGTCATCTTCTCTTCTGCTTTTGCCGCGACTTCTTGTACCTCTTCATGTGTTACCTGTACAATTTTTCCGGGAACACCAAGATCTGTAATAATTGATATTGCAAAAACAGGAAGTTTCATGTGTCTTGCAACAATAACCTCTGGCACAGTAGACATTCCTACTGCATCAGCACCAGCAATATGGAAGAATTTATACTCAGCAGGAGTCTCAAAAGTAGGACCTGATGTACCAGCATAAATACCTCTCTGTAGCTTATATCCAAGTTCTTTACCTATCTCAAAGGCTTTCTGAATGTGCGACTCACAATAAGCATCGCTCATATCAGGGAAACGAGTTCCAAGCTCTTTTATGTTTCTTCCTCTTAGCGGGTGCTCAGGGAAGAAGTTAAGGTGATCGTCAATAACCATAAGGTCACCAATCTCAAAATCAGGATTTACACCACCACTGGCATTTGAAACAAACAGGTTTTTAACACCCAGATACTTAAGAACTCTTACAGGAAACGTAACCTCTTTCATATCGTAACCTTCGTAGTAGTGAAAGCGACCTTGCATTGCAACAACTTTCTTTCCGCCAAGGTATCCGAATATTAATCTTCCGCTGTGTCCTTCAACTGTTGATACAGGAAAGTTTGGTATCTTTTCGTATTGTAACTCGTGTTTGATATCAATTTCGTTAACCAATCCACCTAGTCCGGTTCCGAGAATTATCCCCACTTCTGGATCAAACCCCGTATTCTCCTTTATAAACTGTGCTGTACTTTCTATTCGAGCTAACATGTTTTATTATTTGATTATTAAACAATTCTTCGTTATCGTCAATAAAAACAACCTCAATAGGAAGGTAGTATATATATTCATGTGAGGCTTTCATAATTTTAGATAACCTCTGTGCATCCTTCTCAGTTGTAATTATAAATTTTCTATTCTGTTTTATGCTGTTAAAAGCATTGGTAATGTTCTCAATATCGCGTGCAGAGAACATGTGATGATCAGAAAAGGCAAGATGTTTAACCATTGGAGTAAAGTTTTTAAGATACTGTTTCAATGGTTTTGGGTTTGCGATACCCGTTACAAGTAGTATGCCTGTTCTCTGATCTATTATCTTAAGCGGATCAATCTCTAATGACTGATCTTTAATATTTACCAGGTTCTTGTATTTGTATGATGTAAAGAATATCTGCTGATGTTTTTTAAGCTTTACACTATTTGTAATCTGACGTCTCTGAAATGCTGTAATACTTGGCGGGCACTTAGTAACAATAATAAATCTTGCTCTTTTCATGCCTGCACGGCTCTCTCTAAGATTACCCAGTGGCAACAGATAATCTTTTGTAAACATATTGTTGAAATCTGTTAACAGTATAGAGATATCTGCTTGAATATATCTGTGCTGAAAGGCGTCGTCGAGAAGTATAACCTCTGTATTTGGTCTTCTGTTTAATATATTTCTTACACCATTACATCTGTCGCTGTCTACTGCAACTGTAATGTAAGAGAATTTTTGTTTCATTTGTCGTGGTTCATCGCCTATCTCAAAGGCCGACGATTTTGATGATGCGATTCTGAAATCTTTCGTCTTACGCCTGTATCCTCTGCTTAAAACTGCAACATTAAACTTGTTGCTTAAAAGTTTTATAAGATATTCTGTATGTGGAGTCTTTCCGGTTCCACCAGTCGAAAGATTACCAATGCATATTATTGGCAGATCAAATTCTGTACTTTTAAGAAAACCAGTATTAAACATAATGTTCCTTATATATACTACAAGTCCGTATATTGGCGCCAAAGGAAAAAGTAATAAACGTAGAAACTTCATGTCAAAAATCCTGCATTATTTAAGTTTTTCGTCTGATTATTACAGTCGCAAACAGCTGTAATTTAATTATCAGATGTTCTGTCTTTGTTATTTAATATTAATAAATATATGAAACCGATATGACTTAATCAATATATTGATAATAAAAAGTTTAGTAGTAAGTTGAGTGAGCTGTATGTAAATACAGGTTTGTATAAACGTTTTTATACTACTGCTTTTAATATAAAGCCTGTTTCAAACAGCAAACATATATGCAAAATTTTACATATCAATGGTTATTTGCGAAAATTTTCAATAAAAAAGAGGATGCTTATTAAGGCATCCTCTAAACTTATATATCGGTTGATATTAGTAAATCTCAATCTTATAAGGTATTCTTGCCTGTATTCCAGACATCTCCATAGCCTTTTTATAGTTCATGTACATATTGTAGTTTGAACCAAGTTCAGATTTAAGCATCTCAGCTTTTGTATCTGCAGAGAAGTTCTTAATAAACTCTTCAACAGGATCCTTAATTTTTGGATACTCAACAAGTCTGTAGTTATCAATACCAGCTTTCTCCTTAGCGTATGCAATTGCATCATTAAGTCCACCAAGTTCATCAACAAGACCAATCTCAAGAGCATTTGTTCCGCTCCAGATACGTCCTTGTCCAATCTTATCAACAGCTTCTTTTGTCATGCCTCTTCCTTCAGCAACGTGTGAGATAAATACATCGTATACATCCTCAACGCCTTTCTGAATGATATTTCTCTCTTCTTGAGTAAGTTCTCTAGATGCAATAGCTCCAAGAAGCGGGAATGGCATTGCTGCACCACCAAAATCGGCATGTTTATTTGTTTTAACACCATCAAAAGTAATACCCAGAGTTCCGTTTATTAACTCTTTACCAGTCATAATAACTCCAAATACACCAATTGATCCTGTAAGAGTATTTGCTTCTGCAAATATTCTGTCGGTATTACAAAGAATATAGTATCCTCCTGATGCAGCATAGTTACCCATTGATGCAACAACTGGCTTAATCTTTCTTGCTTTTTCTACTTCGTTCCAGATAATCTCACTTGTAAGAGCACTACCTCCACCTGAGTTAACTCTTAATACAATTGCTTTAATTGTAGAATCTTTTGCTGCTTTGTTAATAGCATCTGGTATGTTTGTGTGCCCTATAGAGTATGTATCTCCTTCTGAATCAACAACAGATCCTTGTGCATAGATAACTGCAATCTTATCTTTTGCAATACCTTTTGAATCTTCTTTCTTAACATATACCTTGCTGTAATCTGCAATACCAACTGATCTAAGATCTTTAGACTCTTTAATATCGCACATTCCTTTAAGCTCGTTAACCACATCAATCTTATGCTTAAGCTCATCAATAAACTTATATTTTACAGCAGTTTTATCATCTCTGATATTAAGATTGTCAGCAATTGCATCAATCTCTTTTACAGACATACCTCTGCTCTCAGCTATCTCAGTAATAATAATCTTCCAGATAGATGTAATGTATGTAAGGTTTTGCTCTCTATTAGCATCACTCATCTTGTCAAGAATAAGTGGCTCAATAGCAGCCTTAAATTTACCGTGACGGATAATCTCTGGCTTAATACCAAGCTTTTTAAGTGAACCTTTAAGGAACTGAACGTATGTTGCAAGACCTTTAAAATCTACACTTCCTGTTGGTGTTAGATATACCTTATCGGCAACTGATGCCATATAATAACCCTTTTGTGAGTAGTAGTTACCATGTGCGACAATAAATTTACCAGACTCTTTAAAGTCTTTAAGGGCTGCTCTTATCTCCTGTGCATGAGCCATACCAATTGGCGGAACAGAAGATTGTAGATATATACCTTTTATTCTTTCATCTCTTTTTGCTTTCTCAATGCTCTTAAGTATTGAGTTTAAACCTAATTTTTTAGCAGAAGAGAATGAGAACGGACTGAAACCATCGAATGGATTGTCTGAGGCACGATCTTCGATCATCTGGTTAAGATTTACAACAAGTACAGACTTGTTCTTTACTTTAACCTCTTTTTCTCCCATAGAAGCTACGGAACCAATTATTCCTAATGCAATAAGGAAGATAATTGTGAAACCTATAAATACCCCAATTATAGAGGCTAAGGTGTACTTCAAGAAACTTTTCATATATTTCAAAATTAAAGGATTAGTATCTTTGTTTAATTAATATCAAAAATATAATTTTTTTAATGTTTTACATAAAAAATAGTATATTTTAGTTCAATATAAACAATACCTAAGACAATTAAAACATATGACGGTTTATTTATTATTGGGAGGAAACATTGGTAATACACGTGAATATTTTAGCGATGCCAAAAGAATTATTCAGAGTAAGATAGGTGAAATAACTAATGAATCGTCTATTTATGAGTCTGAACCATGGGGGTTTAAGCATGAACAGAACTTCCTGAATAGTGTACTTGAGGTATCAACACAAATGAAGCCTATAGAACTACTTGATGCAACTCAGAGTATAGAGGCAGAACTGGGACGTGTACGTAAGAAGAGTCAGTATGCTGAACGAACAATTGATATTGATATACTATTTTATGATGATATCGTATTTGATACGGAGCGATTAACAATTCCACATAAGATGTTGCATAAGCGTAGATTTACAATGTTACCGCTTAATGAGATAGTACCTGATTATATACATCCGCTACTTAATAAGACAGTAAGTGATCTTACTAATATATGTGAGGATGACTCTTTTGTAAAGCAGATTAAATAATTGGCTTTTATAATCCTGTTAACTGAATATTGATTGATCAGCAAAACTGAATATTGAAGCATACGCAATAGACCAAACCACATGTGAAACAAATAGAGTGAGCAGAGCGTATTTCTGCGATTTGAAATATCTTACAATAAGAAAAGTACCTATAGGTGTTGATATAAATAATGGAGTTAAAAGTACAATACCCCAGAATCCGTATGATTTCTTAAACCTAATAAGTCTACGTTTCTTTTTTGTATTGTACTTTCTTTCCGGGAAATTAATTATGGATATATTAGATAAATATCTTCTCTTCATGAACTTGTAAAAGTCAACCATATATTTAGATAGTTGAGAGAAGAATATAATACCTGCAATAGCTCCAATATTACATAAAACAACCGTTTCCCAAAAAGAGAAGTGATACTCTAATACAGCCAACGGAAATGTAAAGGCAAATTTTACAGAACTAAGTAAAAGAACAAACAGGTATTTTATCATAAATAAATTTTAAAGTTTTGAACCAAAAGCAAGGTCGCCAGCATCTCCAAGTCCTGGAGCAATGTACGATTTAGCAGTTAGTTCCTCATCAATAGCCCCAACCCACAATGTAATATTTTTAAGGTTAAGGTGTTTTTGCATATATTCAACGCCTGCTTTTGAAGCAATTATTGCCACAATGTGTGTATGCTTTGGTTTACCATGATCAAGCATTGCTTTGTATGACAGAACCATAGATCCGCCAGATGCCAACATAGGATCTGATAATATTAATACTCTGTCTTCAATTGATGGCGACGATATATGATCAAACTGTATTGTAAAGCTACCATCTTTGTGGTATTTTCTGAATGCAGTTATAAATGCATTGTCGGCATTATCATAAAAGTTCAGAATACCCTGATGAAGTGGTAATCCGGCTCTTAGTATTGTTCCAACAACAGGCTTTTCCTCAGGCAACATCATATCTGATATTCCCAACGGAGTTTCTACCGATTTTTTATCATATGAAAGTTTTTTACTTATCTCATATGCAAAAATCTCGCCACATCTCTCCAGATTACGTCTGAAACGCATGCTGTCTTTTTGTATGCTTTTATCTCTTAATTCAGAGATAAATCTGTTTAACAGGGTATTACCTTCACCTAGATTAACAATTGTCATTGCAAATATTATTTAATTCGGCGCAAGTTATTAAGATATTTTCTGTTTTACAAAATACCGTTGTCTGCAAAGCTGTAATATTGATTATCACCTACAATTATGTGGTCAAGAAGTTGAATATCGAAATAAGAACAAGCACTTTTTATCTTCTTTGTAAGGTCAGAGTCCGGTTTACTGGGATTCAGATTGCCAGACGGATGGTTATGGCATATAATTATACTGGACGATAATATATTAACAGCCTGTTTAATTATTATTCTTATGTCTACTATTGTTCCCGAAACAGCACCCTGACTTATACGTTGTTTAGATATAACCCTATTTGCTCTGTTGAGGTGTACAACCCAGAACTCTTCATGTTTAAGGTCTGATAGTAGTGGAGAAACTATATTGTACATAGATTGACTGTTTTTTACAGTAAGCTTCTCTTCCGGCATCTCCGTTTTTCTTCTTCGTCCTAATTCCAGTGCAGACATTAATGTTATTGCCTTTGTTGGACCAATACCTTTGATATTTGTAAAGTCATGGATGTCTAGTTTGCCTAAACTGTTAAGATTGTTGTTTGCCAGATCAAGCAATTTTTTAGACAGATCTACAGCAGAACTCTCTTTTGTGCCAGAGCGCAGAAGTATTGCAATTAACTCTGAATTTGTAAGACTCTTTACACCGTTTAACATAAAACGCTCTCTGGGTCTATCCTCCTTTGCCCAGCTCTTTATACTATTCTTCTCTTTATATGTCATAATTAAAGTTCATAGGTGTTTATTATAAATACAATTACTAATACCCCTATAATTATATATAGGTTACATCATTCCTTACTTTTTTATAATATAAGAAGTAAGAGCTTGTCTACAACTAAACTAAAACAGTGGTTAATTGTTGTATTACACAAAAACAGGAATATGTCACAAAGAATAACCACACGTTGTGTACAAGATGTATACACAAAATTCAGAACAGAGCACGATACCTTAGGTGAGGTGCAGGTACCTGAAGATAAGTATTGGGGTGCTCAAACTCAACGATCGTTAGAGAATTTTCCTATTGGTGAGGAGAAGATGCCTGAGTCTGTAGTAAGATCGTATGCATTACTGAAAAAAGCTGCTGCAATTACCAATTATCAGCTTGGTGTACTTAGTAAAAAGAAGAGTGATCTTATAGTACAGGTATGTGATGAAATTCTGGGCTGTGAACTTACTGATCAGTTTCCTCTTGCTGTATGGCAAACAGGTTCTGGTACGCAGACAAATATGAATCTTAATGAGGTTATTGCCAATCGTGGACACGTAATTAATGGTGGAAAACTTACTGATGCAGATAAATTTCTGCATCCTAATGATGATGTTAATAAGTCTCAATCTAGTAACGATACATTTCCTACAGCTATGCATATTGCAGCGTATGCAACATTTGTAGAACGTACGATACCTGCGATAACTAATCTTAGAAACACTTTAAAGAAGAAGTCAGATGCGTTTAAAGATATTGTAAAGATGGGACGTACTCATTGGATGGATGCAACACCATTGACTCTAGGACAGGAGTTTTCCGGATATGTAACCCAGCTTGAACATAGTATACATGCTATGGAGAATGCGTTGTTGCATCTTGCAGGTCTTGTTCTTGGTGGTACGGCTGTTGGTACAGGAATAAATACACCTGCAGGATACGATATTAAGGTGGCGGATAATATAGCAAGTTTATCAGGACACCCTTTCTTTAGTGCTGAAAACAAGTTTGAAGGAATTGCTGCACATGATGCTATGATAGAGGCACACGGAGCTCTTAAGACAGCAGCAGCAAGTCTGATTAAGATTGGTAACGATATAAGATTAATGTCGTCAGGACCAAGAAGTGGAATAGGTGAGCTTATTATTCCAGCAAATGAGCCGGGATCTTCGATTATGCCAGGTAAGGTTAATCCGACACAAATAGAGGCGCTTACAATGGTGTGCACTCAGATAATAGGTAATGATATGACTATTGCTGTTGCAGCATCAAGCGGACACTTTGAACTTAATGTATACAAACCTGTAATTATTTATAATTTCTTGCAGAGTGCAAATATATTGGCGGATTCAGTACAGTCATTTAATGACAGATTAGCTGTTGGTATTGAGCCAAACCTTAAGGTTATTGAGGAGCACGTTAATAATTCGCTAATGTTAGTAACCTCACTTAATCCGTATATTGGTTATGAGAATGCCGCAAAAATTGCCAAGAGTGCACATGAGAGTGGTACTACATTGCGTGAGGCAGCAATTAAATCGGGTCTGGTTACACCAGAACAGTTTGATGAATGGGTTGATGCTAGAAAGATGTTAGGATCTATGTGAAAAGAGCCGATCATTAGCACTATATATTAGTAAAGATATATTAAGTGTATTGATAGTTTACTATTTAGGTATAATGTTTTTTTGCTGATAACTTGACTTACTTATTAAGTTTTAGTATTTTAAATATGTAATTAGTGCATGAAAATAAATTGTGGTGCCTCTTGGTACTAATTAGTATCTGTTATACGGAGTGCAAAAGCAAGCTATTACTATTAATGTTTATTTAAAACTAAAAACCAATAAGTATGAAAAGAATTCTTCAATTAATCACAGTAATCTCATTAGGAGCCTTACTCTTTACTGGTTGTTCAGATATGATTAATAAAGAGAAAAATGGTCCTAACATGGAGGAGTATTTTTCAATAGCTAATATTGAGTACTCTAAAATAGCACGTAAGACACTTATAAATCTGCAAAGTTTTGACTTTGATAAATGGGGAGATAACTTCTCTGATGATATAACTATATACTTCCCTGATGGTGGTCCGAAAACAAGAACCATAATTGAGGGAAAAGAGAATATGGTTAAGTTTTACAGAGATTGGAGTAAGACATCAGGAATTAAGAGTTTAAGTTTTGAGGAGGTTGTCTTTATTCCTGTAAATGCGCTTAAACCATTAAATTATAGTCGTCTTACGGGTCCATTTGTAGTTGTTTATTGTAGTGTAAAATATAATTATAGCGGAAAAGAGTTCTATATACGTAGTAACTATGTGTTCCACTTTGATGATAATAAGAAGATAGACCATTGGTTTATGTACTACGACAGAACACCAATAATTGATGCTACTTACACCAATATACTTAAGCGAGAGGCTGAGATTGAGAGACAGAATGGAGCAGGAGAATAATAGTAGTCTGTTATAAAGCTTAAATAGATTTGATTCATGATGCAACAGGCTGTTAATGAGGTGGTAATATCTTAAGCGGTCTGTTGTTCTTTATTTACCTCATCAATGCTTACTCTTTCAACCCATTCATTAGCTATCTGCTGATAGATTTAAATAGATACAACTTTGTCATTTACCTTAATTAATGTATGATACGAGCAATATAACATATGTACTATTTATAGTAAAAACAGACTGTAACTTCAGTTCTGAACAGGTCTGTATACCCCATAGTATATGACGATGTTTTGATAACGTATTTGTATTGTTAACTAAATGAATTACTGATATTTCATCAGTATTTTAATGTTTGGTGATAAACCTGTAGTGAATATTATTTTTTGATTATTATGTCCAAAATGGTGATAATTTGATATCAAGAGCTACTTAAATGCTATAAAACATAAGTTAAACACTTAAAACTACATCCTTCATATGCTAATAAGCAGTAGCAAAGGATGTTTTTTTTGTAACTTTGTCCCCCAAATTTAATTATTAACAGTCTAAGTTATGGCAGATAATAAAGACAGAAAGCTATTAAGCGAATTCCCTCCGGTGTCGACCGAAGAGTGGGATGCGAAGATTCGTACCGACTTGAAGGGGGCGGATTATGACAAAAAGCTCGTTTGGAAACCAAATGAGGGGTTTAAGGTTCAACCATATTATCGTAGTGAGAACCTTGAGGGTATCACTTACATGGATAACCTGCCTGGTGAGTTTCCTTATGTAAGAGGAAATAAGAAGGATAATAATACCTGGTTAATTCGTCAGGATATTGATGTAAAAGATTTTGAAGAGGCTAATAAGAAAGCATTGGACGTATTAAATCGTGGTGCTGACTCTTTAGGATTCAATATCGATTCTTCTTTTGAAATTAACAAGGCTAATATTGAGACTCTTTTTAATGAGATTCATTTAGACTGTGTTGAGATTAATATTTCGGCTGCCGGAAAGAATTTGGAGGTAGTAAATATTATCAAAGAGATTGCAAAAGATAAGGGTGTAGCATTAGACGCACTAAGCGGATCTGTAAATGTAGACCCAATTGGAAATATTACTATTAAAGGCGGTTTATGTGTAACTTTAGAGGAAGGATTAGATGTATTTGCTGAAGCAGTGAAAGCTAATACTGATCTTCCGAATATAAAAGTTGCATCTGTAAACGGACGTTACTTTAATAATGCTGGAGCAAATGTTGTTCAGGAGCTTGCATATTCACTTGCAGTTGGTGCTGATTATCTTGCTGTTCTTACAGAAAAAGGTATTAGTGTTGAAGAGGCTGCTAAGAATATACGCTTTAACTTTGCAGTAGGATCAAGTTACTTTATGGAGATTGCTAAGTTCCGTGCCGGACGTTATCTATGGAGTAAGATTGTTACTGCAAATGGATGTAACGATACTGAAGCAGCAAAGATGAGTGTACACGCTGAGACATCGTTATGGAACAAAACAGTATATGATGCACATGTAAATATGCTACGTACGCAAACAGAGACAATGTCGGCATCAATTGGTGGTGTTGATTCATTTACAGTACAGCCTTATGATATAGCATTTGCGGAGCCAACAGAGTTCTCTGAGCGTATTGCACGTAATCAGCAGATACTATTGAAAGAGGAGTCGTATTTTGATAAGATTGCAGACCCTGCAGGAGGATCATATTATATAGAGGAACTTACTCAGTCAATTATTAAAGAAGCTTGGGATATATTCCTTGAGATTGATGAGAAAGGTGGATTCTTAAAATCATTTATTGCTGGTGATATTCAGGCGCAGATTAAAGCTATGGCTCAGAAGCGTGATATGAATATTGCACAGAGAAGAGAGATTATGTTAGGAACAAACCAGTTCCCTAACTTTAATGAGAAGCTGGAAGATATTGATACAGATGTTTTAAAACCATTTACACTTGATGCAGAGAATAAAGTGGCAGAGCCATTGACTATTTATCGTGGAGCACAAGCGTTTGAGTCTATGCGTTATAAGACAGATCTTCTTGCAAAGCGCCCTAAAGTGTTTATGTTAACTATTGGTAACCTTGCAATGCGTAAGGCTCGCGCACAGTTTGCATGTAACTTCTTTGCTTGTGCAGGATTTGAGGTTGTTGATAATAATGGTTTCGCAACAGTTGAAGAGGGTGTTGAGGCAGCCAAGAGTGCTAATGCAGATATAGTTGTTATTTGTAGTTCAGATGACGAATATGCTGAGTTCGCTCCATCTGCTTTTGATCTGCTTAAAGATCAGGCTATTCTTGTTGTTGCAGGAGCTCCTGCTTGTGCAGAAGAGCTTAAAAACAACGGTATTGGAAACTTTATTAATGTTAAAACTAATGTTCTGGAAGAGCTTAAGCGTTACCAGTCATTGTTAGAGATTTAATAACAGGTATCTGATACTAAATAATAACATTAATCTTTTCGATTGTCGAAAATCAAAAACAGAAAGAGATGAAACCAAATTATAAAGATATAGATATTTCATCGCAGGTAAAGTCAGAAAAGACTCCTCAGGAGTGGGAGAAAGATAATAATATCTCAGCTAACTGGATGACTCCTGAACAGATACCTGTTAAAAGTGCTTTTACAAAAGCCGATCTTGAAGGGATGGAGCACCTTAACTACGCTTCAGGGTTAGCGCCTTTCTTGCGTGGCCCGTATTCTGCTATGTATCCTTTGCGTCCTTGGACAATTCGTCAGTATGCAGGATTCTCTACGGCAGAAGAGTCAAACGCATTCTACAGAAGAAACCTTGCTGCAGGACAGAAAGGTCTTTCTATTGCTTTTGACCTTGCAACTCATCGTGGTTATGATTCAGATCACAAACGTGTTGTTGGTGATGTAGGAAAAGCCGGTGTAGCGGTGGATTCTATACTTGATATGAAGATACTTTTTGATCAGATACCATTGGATAAGATGTCTGTATCGATGACGATGAATGGTGCTGTACTTCCTGTTCTTGCTTTCTATATTGTAGCAGGTCTTGAGCAAGGATGTACTTTAGAACAGTTGTCGGGTACAATTCAGAATGATATCCTTAAGGAGTTCATGGTGCGTAATACATATATCTACCCACCAGAATTCTCAATGAAGGTTATTGCTGATATCTTTGAGTATACATCACAGAAGATGCCTAAATTTAACTCAATATCTATCTCTGGTTACCATATGCAAGAGGCAGGAGCTACTGCAGATATAGAGTTGGCATATACACTTGCTGATGGTCTTGAGTATCTTAAGGCAGGAGTTGCAGCAGGTATAGATATTGATGCATTTGCACCACGTCTTTCATTCTTCTGGGCAATTGGTATGAACCACTTTATGGAGATTGCTAAGATGCGTGCAGGACGTATGTTGTGGGCCAAGATTGTTAAGAGATTTAATCCTAAGAATCCTAAGTCGCTTGCATTACGTACTCACTCACAAACTTCTGGATGGTCACTTACAGAGCAGGATCCGTTTAACAACGTAGGTCGTACTTGTATTGAGGCTATGGGTGCAACACTTGGTCATACACAGTCGTTACATACAAACGCACTTGATGAGGCTATTGCACTTCCTACAGATTTCTCTGCACGTATTGCTCGTAATACTCAGATTTTTATTCAGGAGGAGACTCAAACATGTCGTTCTATTGACCCATGGGCGGGATCGTACTATGTTGAGAAGCTTACTCAGGAACTAGTTGAGAAGGCTTGGGCACTTATTGAAGAGGTTGAGAGTCTTGGAGGTATGGCTAAAGCAATTGAAACAGGTATCCCTAAGATGCGTATTGAGGAAGCGGCAGCACGCAAGCAGGCTCGTATTGACTCAAATCGTGATACAATTGTAGGTGTAAATAAATATAGATTAGAGAAGGAAGATCCGTTGGAGATTCTTGATGTTGATAATACAGCAGTTCGTGAGGCTCAGATCAAGCGTCTTGAGGATCTTAGAGCAAATCGTAATGAGGAAGAGGTACAAGCAGCTCTTGCGGCAATTACAAAAGCAGTAGAGACAGGTAAGGGTAACCTTCTTGAGCTTGCTGTTGACGCTGCGCAAAAACGTGCTACACTTGGTGAGATCTCTGATGCTTGCGAGAAAATTGTTGGTAGATATAAAGCAGTAATCAGAACTATTTCAGGCGTGTATTCTTCAGAAACTAAAGGTGATGAGACTTTCGATAAGGCTAAGAGTCTTGTTGAAGAGTTTGCTAAAAAAGAGGGTCGTCAACCACGTATCATGATTGCTAAAATGGGTCAGGACGGACACGACCGTGGAGCAAAAGTAGTATCAACAGGTTATGCTGATATAGGATTTGATGTTGATATGGGACCTCTATTCCAAACTCCAGAAGAAGCTGCTAAGCAGGCTGTTGAGAACGATGTTCACGTAATGGGGGTATCAAGTCTTGCAGCAGGACACAAAACTCTTGTGCCAACAGTTATTGAAGAGCTTAAGAAACTTGGTCGTGAGGATATTCTTGTAATTGCCGGAGGTGTTATTCCTCATCAGGATTACGAGTTCTTATACAATAGTGGCGTTGCAGCTATCTTTGGACCTGGAACAAACGTATCGCTTGCGGGCGTTAAGATAATGGAGCTTTTATTAGAGCAATATAGCTAAACACAAGTTGTATTATAATATATACAAAGGAGCAATCATATTAACGGTTGCTCCTTTTTTTTATCTACAATAATTTTGCCTTATCATTAAACTTTTATATCCTTGTATTAATCTATAGTAAAAAAGATTGTATGATAAATCAACAACAATATACTAATGCAGGTCGTACGTTGGGTGTAATAGCAATTGTATTTGGCGGTGTGGCTTTGTTCCTATCATTTACATGTTTGGGTTTTGCTGCAATATTTCCGGGTGTGGTAGCAATAGTACTCAGTATACTGTCACTTAATCAGGCAAAACGTTTAAATGGGAATAAAAACATTGGTATTGCATCACTTGTAATATCTATTGTTGCAACAGTTATTGCACTTGTATGGTTATCGGTAGCCGGAGCCTCGGTATTCTTTAAAGAGAAGTTTGAAAAGGTTAAGGAGCGTAATGGCGGAGAATTTAAATTCGAAGTAGTCACATCTGATGAGAAAGAGGATATGGATGAGGATATGGAAGAGGCGCTTAAAGATCTTGAAGAGGAGTTGAAAAACCTTGAAGACAATAATCTTATAGATTCATCTACAACAAAGATCATAAAAAGAGTAGCTAAGAAAACAGCAAAGAGGGTAAGAGATAAGGCAATATCTGATAGTGAAAAACAGAAGGTAATTGTTATAACCGGGGGAGATGATACAATAAAGATAAAGACAGATATTGAGTAGTGTCCTGGTTTAGAAATCTATCATTTTATCAGTGGGTTAATCTTGGTTTTACCTTTGTAATAGTGTCTGCTATAGGTTATTCAGCTATATATAGTAGTATTAGTGATAACTATGGACTTACTTGTATGTATGTTGATAACTTTGGAATAGAGTGTCCTTCGTGTGGTATGTCGCGAGCATTTTCGTTAATACTTAGTGGCAATTTTAATATGGCGAATACACTTAACAATAAAGCATTATCAATTTTTGCATTCCTTATCCTACAGTTATCTATAAGGTTAGTATCAGTATTTATTTATAATAATAAAAGAGCTCTGCTCATTAAAAGAACAGATGCTCTAATATCTATAATATCCTTTATAATACTATTTGGCCCATTTATACTTGAGTGGGTATCATTTTTTCGATATCTAAGACAGTAAAAGTGTCTTTGATAGCTATTCCTCTATCTGTATTGGTTAGTGTACAACACTCTATACTATAGTCATGCTGAAAGAATATAATATAGTTGTTCTCTACGGCATTGTTAAGAAAGTTCTCTTTCTCTTTTAACTGCTCCATAGGAAATACGTCATACGCTGCATTATATTTTAAGGGTATATTGGCTGATGTTGGTATTAAATCGGCAACAAAAACCACTGTTCTTCCATTATAATTTATAAATGGGATTACTTGCCCCATTGTGTGACCATTAAATAGCTTAATCTTTATATTCTGAGTTATTTCACCTTTATCAGCTACAAAGTTTAACTGCCCGCAATCTCTTAGAGGTATAAGGTTTTCTTTCAGGTATGCATCAGCCTCTCTTTTGTTTGGATTTATTGCCCACTCCCACTGTTCTTTGCTTATCCAATATTTGGCATTCTTAAATACCGTTTCATATCCGTTTTCTCCATTTTTTATTGCTCCACCACAATGATCTGAGTGTAAATGTGTAAGAATAACGTCTGTTATATCCTCTGGTTTAAGATTACAATCATTAAGCCCTCCGACAAGCCCTTTACCACCACTTAAGTATAGGTGTTTAAAAAATATTTCATCTTGTTTATCACCATATCCGGTATCAATAAGTACTTTTCTGTCGCCATCAATAATAACCAATGCTCTAATAGAGCAGTTACATAAATTATTTTCATCGGCAGGATATCTTCTGCTCCAGATCGCCTTAGGAACAACACCAAACATAGGACCTCCATCTACTTTGTAATCGGTAATCTTAAAGGATTGTAGTTTCATTTATAATTGTTTTTTCAGTTGCCAGATAGAACCTGTATTTAATAATTGCCCTTGTGTGTAAAAATTCTTTACTTATGCTTGTTTTATCTGGATAAACCTGTTTTTAATATCATTGTGTAATTCACATAATTTAAACATTTCTAATTAGTGAGAATGTCAATATTTATGCTTTGTCAAATTATGTGTATTGTTAATGGGATCAAAAATAGCGTATTTTATTATTAAAAAGTGCGAAATTACAAATTAGAGAAGTCTAAACTGAACATTGTAAACAAACAATTGGTAAATTTATCATCAGTATTAAATAGCTATATACATAAATAATGCAGAAAAGAGTTCATTTTATTGCTATTGGAGGTGCTGCAATGCACAATTTGGCAATAGCACTACATAAAAAAGGATATTTAGTAACAGGATCTGATGATGAGATATTTGAACCATCTAAAGAGCGCTTGAAACAACATGGGATATTACCTAAGCAGTTTGGATGGTTTCCGAAGAAAATTGATAAAGATCTTGATACTGTAATATTAGGCATGCATGCTCGTATTGATAACCCTGAACTTATTAGATCAAAAGAGTTAGGAGTAACCATCTATTCATATCCTGAATTCTTATATGAGCAGACAAAAGATAAAAGGCGGATTGTAATTGGTGGGAGTCATGGTAAAACTACTACAACAGCAATGGTTATGCATGTGTTAAAAGATTTAGGTTATAACTATGATTATATGGTGGGCTCTCATATTGAGGGATTTGACACAATGGTAAAGTTATCGGATAATACTAATATTGCTGTATTTGAGGGGGATGAATATCTTTCCTCGGCAATAGATAAGAGACCAAAATTTCATCTGTATAACCCTCATATTGCATTAATTACAGGTATAGCTTGGGATCATATTAATGTTTTTCCCACATTTGAGATATATAAAAAGCAGTTTGAGGAGTTTATTGTTAAGATAGAGAGTAACGGAACTCTTATTTGGTATCGTAACGATGATAACCTTAAAAAAATGGTTTTAGACTGTAATCGTGATGATATAACAGATATCTCTTATGAGACACCTGAATATGTAATAGAAAATGATGTTACAAGAATAAAGGTTAATAATAAGTATTATCAGCTTATGATATTTGGAGAGCATAATCTTCAAAATATGGAAGGGGCAGCAAAAATATGTAGTAGTATCGGTATAGAATCAGAAGCGTTTTATACATCGATGCAGAGTTTTGAGGGTGCGGCCAGACGATTACAAAAACTTGAAGATACAGGCGATAGAATAGTGTATTATGATTTTGCGCATTCGCCATCTAAATTAAAAGCAACTGTTGAAGCTGTGAAAAAACAGTATAATAAGTACAAGGTTATTGCTTGTATGGAATTACATACATTTAGTTCACTTAGTCAGGAATTTCTGATTCAGTATAAAGGAACGATGAATACTGCAGATGAGGCTGTAGTATTTTTTAATCCGGAGACTGTAAAGCATAAAAAGTTAAAAGATATTTCAACTAATGATGTTTTTAATGCATTTGATAGAGATAGTCTAAAGGTTTTTTCTGATAGAGATATGATGATTGAGAAATTGATGTCAGAAAAGAATAAAAAATGTGTTTTTTTATTAATGAGTTCCGGGAACTTTTCAGGAGTTGATATTAAGGAGCTTGCGAAAACACTGGTGTGACGGGATAAGATTATTTTTAATTTTTTTTAGAAAAACATTTGGAGGAGACAAAAAATGCTTTACCTTTGCAACCGCAATGAGGAAATAATCTCACTAGCAAACAAACATTTTGGTCCGTTCGTCTAGGGGTTAGGACGCCAGGTTTTCATCCTGGTAGCAGGGGTTCGAATCCCCTACGGACTACTTTTTTTAATCATTATTTACAATGGCAAATCACAAATCATCTATAAAGAGAATCAGACAGAGCGAGAAGAGAAGATTGCACAATAAATATTATGCAAGAACTACTCGTAACGCTATTAAAAAGCTTAGAGAGCTTACTGATAAAGCTGAGGCTTTAGAGATGCTTCCTAAGGTTGCCAGCATGTTAGATAAGTTGGCTAAGATTAACGTTATTCATAAGAATAAGGCATCAAACCTTAAATCGAGTTTGACATTAAAAGTTAATTCTTTGTAATTAGTTACAAAATACGATATTCTTAACGTCTTCTTAACTAAGAAGACGTTTTTTTTATACATAGTTGATTGTTGGTTAAAAACGGAGCAGATTTTGCCCCGTTTTTGTTTATATACAGTTGTGATTATTGTAATTTGTGATAAAAGTTCTACTCGTTTGTGTCGTTATCTGTTTTTTGTCCTTTGTTCGGGAACAGATACTTCATTACGAATGCAAATAGTCCTATAATCTGGGCAAGAGAACCTCCCAAAAGAGCAAGAATAACCGTGTCGCTCAATTTTAGCCACTCAAGACCACATGAAACAGTAATAAATAGTATTGTGAAGACATAAAATGCTACAAGTCTGAATGTGTAAATGGCGTATTTCTTTCGCTCGTTCTGATCCTGAAGATTTCCTTTGTTCTCAATACGTCTGGCGAGAATGTCGTCTACGCTGTCTTTGCTGGCTTCTATAATGCTGTCTACGTCAAATAGCTGAGCTTCGAAGTTGTAATCTCTGTTATTCTCCTCTGTCATTCTTTCTTACAACTTTATTTGCGAAAACATCATAAAATTCTTTTGTTAGAGAATCAGGAATAGGATTGTTCTCTCCACGTTGGTAAATTTTTTGCCATGGTGTACCGTTCATGTGTAATAACGATACTAGATCGTGCCCAGAGAAGTTTCCAAATATCTTCCATACTAACTCTGAGATCTCTTTTATTTTGTTGTCTTTAAGCCTTGCGTATTTTGATTCTTCAGTATCGTAATCTATATATACCGATTTAAAGTTGCGTATTGGATTAGAACCGAAGTGTTTGAATTCATGATATAGGCTAGGTATAACCGGACCAAATTTCCATGCTTCAATTCGGTCGTAATTATTATTTAATATACCTCTGTTTAATAGGGCAAGAGAGAACCCATGAACAATATATACCAACTTAAGCAATTTAAGTGTGCTTAAGTCTGTATTGTTCTTATCTGCTAGTGTAATTATCTCGTTTGCTACTGCTTGGCTACAAACCTTCATATATGTTGTATTTATTTATACAAAAATAGATAACATATTTAATATAATATATGTTTAGGAAGAACATTTTGAGTTGTGGCCTTGCTAAAATTATACAATACAGTAAGTGTTTTACGGTGTAAAGACCAGAGTGTCGCTTGCGCACGACGCTCTGGTTGATTTAATTCACCCGCCAATAAACGGCGCTATAAAAAATAATGGACAGCAAATAATTACATAGATTTTTGCAAGTCAAAAAATACGGCACTTTGCATATTGAATCAAATCATCTATTCCGGTAAGAGATAGCTTTTTCTGCACGCTTTGTAAGTGGTGCGTAATATTTTTGTTGTTGCATTTTATAAGAGATGCTGATTTGTTTATATCATGTCCCTGCGATAGATGTTTTAAAAGTAGATACTCTTTGCGCGACAGATTGAATGGAGTGCGACAAACAATACCAAAATTAGGACAGTTGTTTATATTATTACAATCAGGAGACTGTGTCTTTATACTGTTGTTGTATATAGTATCTTTGTTGTTAAGATTGTTATATCGGCATTTTATAAACTCTTTTAGCATTAATGTGTGGTTGTTGTTGTGCGTAGACGATAGTATAATATATGCCTTTGTGTCATTAAATAACTCTTTGCTGATATAGTCGTATGTTTCCTGTGGTATGTTTTTAGCTAGTCTGGTTTCAGCCATTTTAAGGAGATTATTAATTTGTATAGGTGTGTTATTGTTAGAGTTTTGATTCAAGTTGTTCTTTTATCACCCTGTATTCATCTCTTAATTTTATTGCTTCGCTAACTATATTTACATTAAAATTTTTTCCATTTATAACTAGGCTGACGTAGTTTGGTGAAAATCCGGTTCTCTCTGCTAACCTTGCAGACCATCCATAAGGCAATTCTGACTTAAGTTTTTGTAATTGATCTTGTGTAAGCATTGTTCTGTATTTGTAAAGTGAACGTAAAGTATTACATTAGTGTCGTATAAGTGAGCGTAAAGTAAAGAAAACTTTATTAAAAACGCAAAAATTAAATGTAATATTATATAGCATTTGTTATGTATAAGAATATTGGTAAACGCATATCAGAAATATGCAAAGAGAAGAATGTTACTCAAAAAGATTTAATTCTTAATGATTTAGGTAGTACGCCTACAATCAGTAATGTATTTCATGGGCGTCAGTTACCAACATTAAAATTTGTATCAGGATTTCTTGATATGTTTCCTTATCTTGATGCAAGATGGCTTATAACAGGCAAACGATCTACATTAGAGAATAATATGACTAGTGATAATCAGGCTGAATATGAAAAAAAGGTAGGTGATAGTAATAAGGAGAAAATACATCTTGAAAAGATAAACTCACTTACCGAACAGATTGAGCTTAAAGATCAAATTATTGCCAATAAAGATGAGCAGATAGCTTTGTTGAAGCGTCTTTTAGGTGAAAGGTAATTCTGATGTAGAGTGTTTTGATATCTGAATTTATTTTTCTGTAGTAGTGTAAAATAATCATCCGAATTGAATAATTAACAAAACGGATGATTGATTTTATTTATTGTAAAGTTACTTTTTTACAATAGGTAATATATCCTGCGGTATTATTCCCCACCTTGTTTGGTTGTTAATGCACATATTATTCAGATAATTCTTTGCGTCTAAATTAATAGTAAAACCAACAGACTTGAGTCTTTCAAAATAATCCATACCGTAATATCTTACATGATCATATTGGCCGAATCTGCGTTCGCGTTCAGACCTATCAGTAACAGTTGGATCTTCATCTGTTACATCTGATTTTATATTTAGAGGAACTTGGAATATTCCTATTCCATTCTTCTTCATTACCCTGTAAAGCTCACTCATTGCTTTATTGTCGTTATTAACATGTTCTAATACATGGTTGCATATAACAATATCAAAAGCTTCATCTTTAAATGGAATATTGCAAACATCCATCTTTACATCAACTATGGGCGATTCAAGATCGCCGGTTGTATAGTCTAGATTTTTCATCTTTTTAAACCGACCAATAAAACATTGTTCCGGAGCTATGTGCAGAGTTTTGAGCCTGTTGCCATTAAAAAACTCTGTTTTATCTTTTAAAAATAGCCATAATAATCTGTGTCGTTCTAACGACAAGCAGCCCGGACATAGCGCATTTTCTCTCTTCTTTATATATCCGTAGGGTAAAAATTTCCTAAAATTACCTTCACAAATCGGACAGTTAACATTGTTACCTCGCATAAAAAAAGCTACAAACTTATGCACAATAAGACTTATCTTTATTAATAATGGTCTGGGAAAAATCTTTAAGAGTATCTTGATAATACGATACATAACTATATCTCCTTCTCAATCTTGTAATCGTTACGTGACGATGAACTTCTGGATACCAATTCTGCAAGGAATCCTGCAATAAATAGCTGTGCACCTATAATCATTGATGCAAGCGCAATATAAAAGTACGCGGAATCAACTACCAGTTTTGCTGGGATGTTATTTGAAATACAGTATATCTTATGAATGCCAAGGTATCCGGCAGCAATAAAACCAAAGATAAACATAAGAGTTCCAATACTTCCGAATAGGTGCATCGGCCTTTTTGCCCATTTTGTAATGAATATTACCGACATTAGATCAAGAAAACCTTTTACAAAACGCTCCATTCCGAATTTTGATATCCCGTATTTGCGTTCGTGATGCTCTACTACCTTTTCGCCAATGTTTTTAAATCCGGCTTGTTTAGCAAGAACAGGAATGTATCTATGCATCTCGCCATATACCTCAATGTTTTTAATTACTGAGCGTTTATACGCTTTAAGACCGCAGTTAAAATCATGTAGTTTTATACCGGTAACTGCACGTGCTGTGCGGTTAAAAAACTTACTTGGTAATGTCTTTGATATTGGATCGTATCTCTTCTTTTTCCAACCTGAAACAAGATCATATTTTTCCTTCATAATCATGTTGTATAATCCTGGTATCTCATCAGGACTATCCTGAAGATCTGCATCCATTGTTATTACAACATCACCTTTAGCACGTTCAAAGCCTACAAACAGAGCTCCAGATTTTCCGTAATTTCTTCTGAATTTAATGCCCGAAATATTTTCATCCTTCTTTTCAAGCTCCTCTATAACGTTCCAAGAGTTATCTGTACTACCATCGTCAATTAGTAGAATCTGATAACTATACTTATTTAAACTCATAACCCGAGCTATCCATTCGCATAATTCGGGCAATGACTCCTCTTCGTTTAAAAGAGGTATAACAACTGATATATCTGTCATTAAATATATTTTTATTCTTCTGTTTCTGTAAAAAGATTAACAACGGGCTCCTTTTTTACTATTGCTGATGTTATCAGAGATATAATTAATCCAACAAATGTATAAATAATGAATTCGTTTAAAAACAATATAAGTGGAGTATTGTATTTGGATAATAACTCAATGCTCGTTTCAATTTGATCTTCAGGTACTCCAGATCTTAACATTTTACCTGTCTGAATCTGTACAAGAAGATCAGTATCAATGTACTTGAAGAGTATTATTGAAAAAATACCAACAATAATACTTGCAAACAGAGATATCATAATCCCGGAACCAAAACCTCTTGAATAGGTAAGAGACCCTCCATTACATTTTTCTCGTACGAGTTTTGATCCCCATACAATACCAACAATTAAAATAATAAAACCGAAAATAACAAACCATGGTTTTAAAATAAGGTCTGTAATATAGCCGATCAATGTAATCATGATTATGCCAATACCTGTTACAAGTCCCGCTGTAAGAACAGCTTGCATAAAACTCATCTTCTTTTCCATAAATATTATTTTTTGAAAGTGATAAAACAAAGATATTTTAATTTAAATAAAAATAGCTCTTTTTTTTTGCGGAATAGAAAAAATTTCTACTTTTGTGCCCGGGTAAGTCTTGCACGACTAGCTCCTGCTGAAATCCCCCAGGACCGGAAGGTAGCAAGGGTAGGTGGTTGTAGCAGTGCGATGCAAGTAGCTTACCCATTTTTTGTACCCGTAATTTACTATTTACTTTCACTCCTATTTTCTGATTCGCGCAAACCTTTAAAGAAACCTTTTTGAAAAGCACTAAGCTGACTTTCATTTCTCCCTTTGAGGTATCCAATCCAGTATCCTACGGCAAGAACAACTACTATTGCAATTATTATGGTTATAGTAACTTCCATAAAATTTTGTTTAAATTCTATCAAATAAAAACTGATGATTTACCTCATCCGTTCATTTATTTAACAAGTTTCAAAATCTAAACCAAACAATCTAAGTGTCTTGTGTTTAAGTAAATATAAAATTATACTAATTTATAAAATGTACGAAAACATATACCCATAGTACGATATCGGGCAAATTGCGTAATGGTTTCTGAGATAAAAAAAACTTATTACTTTTGCAGTAAATTTGTATAAGGTATTAATAATTAGAGATTATATAATTACAATTCATACACTTAAAACGTAAAAAAGATGAAGTTTTTTATTGACACAGCCAACCTTGAGCAGATAAAAGAAGCTAATGACCTTGGTGTTCTTGATGGAGTTACAACAAACCCTTCGTTAATGGCAAAAGAGGGTGTTAAAGGTGAAGAGAATATTCTTAATCACTATAAGGCAATCTGTGAGCTTGTTGATGGCGATGTTAGTGCAGAGGTTCTTTCTACAGACTTTGAAGGAATGATTAAAGAGGGTGAAGAACTTGCTAAACTTCACGAACAGATTGTAGTTAAGGTTCCATGTACAAAGGATGGTATTAAAGCAATTAAATACTTTTCTGATAAAAAAATACGTACAAACTGTACGCTTGTATTTTCAACAGGACAAGCTCTTTTGGCTGCAAAAGCAGGTGCTACTTATGTTTCTCCTTTTGTTGGTCGTTTAGATGATATCTCAACAGATGGTATTGAGCTTATAAGACAAATTGTTGATATGTACGGATATTATGAGTTCGATACTCAGGTTCTTGCAGCTTCTATAAGACATACAATGCATATTGTACAATGTGTTGAGGCTGGTGCTGATGTTGCAACATGTCCGCTTTCGGCAATTGTTGGGTTGCTTAATCACCCATTAACCGATAAAGGGTTGGCTCAGTTTGTTGCGGATGCAAAGAAAATGAACTAAAACTTATAGTTAAATAATAATCTAGAAATCCTCATCATTATATGAGGATTTTTTTTACACTAAAAATTCTACAATGATTATTCTAGACAAGCCGTATATATCGGAATTTCTGACATCAACGGCTATTAAAAACAGAATTCCGATACTAAGGAGTAATACGCTTAATCTTCATGAGGAACTTAATCTTATAAATGAGGATGAATTTAAGAAACAAATTGACAACTCTAAGAATCCGAAGCTTTATAGTAACTCAGAGAATGCTATTAACTGGATATCTAGAAATCTTAACTCAACAGATATACCAAAGAAGATAGAGTTATTTAAGAACAAAGTAGTATTCAGGGATTTGCTAAAACCAATATTTCCTGATTTCTTTTATAAAGGTATTAAGTTTGATGAGCTTGCAACGCTTGATATAACCAATTTTAGCAAACCATTCATAATTAAACCTTCGGTTGGGTTTTTTAGCATGGGTGTTTATAAAGTAAATAGCAACGAAGAGTGGGATTCAACTGTAAGGTCAATTAATAATGAGATGTTGCTTGCAAAGGAGTTGTATCCTAAAGAGGTGATTAACTCAACAGATTTTATAATTGAACAGAATATTCCGGGAAAAGAATTTGCGATTGATGCATATTTTAATGAAGAGGGAAAACCTGTAATATTAAATGTGCTTGAGCATATATTTCCTAATGAAGATGATCTTACAGATAGAGCTTATATAACCTCAAAAGAGATAATAATAAAGTATCATGATATATTTGAGGAGTTGCTTGATAAAATTGGATCAATGGCGGAATTGGTTAATTTCCCAATGCATATTGAGTTAAAAATATCAGATGATAATAATATTATACCAATAGAAGTTAATCCAATGCGATTTACAGGATGGTGTCTTACAGATCTTGCCTATTTTGCATACAACATAAATATATATGAATACTATCTGAATGGTAAAAAACCTGATTGGAATAAAATTCTTGAGGGTAGAGATGGTCTTACTTATAGTATGATTATAGGAACACTTCCTGAAGGTTATACTTCAGCTATGATTGATGGTGTTGATTGGGATGCCTTTAAAAACTCATTTAATAAGGTTCTTGAACTTCGTAAGGTTGACTATAATGAATATCCTGTATTTGGTTTTTTGTTTACAGAAACATCTGATGACAATAAGCAGGAAATAGATAAAATGTTAAAATCAGACCTAAAAGAGTTCTTTAGAT
>DKJY01000178.1 GCA_002454955.1 Bacteroidales bacterium UBA6680 | reverse complement strand
GTTGATTTTGGTGGTGCACGTTTCTGCGATATCCGTGTATGGTCTATGTTTGATCAGGTAGTTGATAATATGGATGAGTATTGGGATTATGCAAAAGGAAACATTCAGTACGATGCTAATGGATATGCAACAAACCGTATGCCTCTTTGGGTTAAGCCAAAGAGAAAAGTATCTGTACAGGATATGATGCACTTTATGCGTAATCACCTTGAGGGTACAGAGCTTGATATGACAAAAGATCCGGGTGCAGGTCCGTTTGGTGTACCTTATCGTTGGAGACCTATGACTTGGGATTACAATGGTAAAAAATACTGTAACGAGCGCGCTACAGGAACACAGCAAACTGCATTCTCATTCATAGCTCAGTTACGTGCTGACCTGCCAAGAGAGATTGGTTGTTTGAACTGGTTTAGTGTTGGTAATGCTTCTACAGCTGTTTATGTACCTATCTATGCTAGTATTACTGAAATTCCTGAGACATTTAAGGTTGGAAACGGTGATATGCTTACATACTCTCCTACATCTGCATTCTGGACATTTAGTAAAGTAACAAACTTTGCTTATCTACGTTGGAGCTACATGTATAAGGATATACAGAACCTTCAGGATATGCTTGAAACTTCATTTGTTAAAAAGACAGCAGAGGTAGATGCTAAGGCAAAAGGACTTCTTGCAAACAACAAAGCTGAAGCTATTAAATTCCTTAATCAGTATTCAGGACAGGTTGCAAATAGTACTACTGAAAGATGGCAAGAGCTATTCGAATTCCTTCTTGTTAAATATATTGACGGAAACATTAAGCAGGAAAAAGATGGTAAATTCATCAAGACAGAATATAATAACCCTGCATGGCCAGACCAGCCAGGTTACGGTGATGAGTGGAAGCGTCGTGTTGTAGAAAAAGTAGGTCACTTAAAAGAGGTAAAAGAGTCTAAACACTAATAGCCTTTTATAAAATATTTCAAAGAGCTGTTCCTATACGGAGCAGCTCTTTTTTATTGCCCCACATCACCTATAAACAGAGATATTCAGAAACAAAAACAGAGCTTTAACAATCTTATTTACAATAATCTGATTATTATTTACTATATTTAATAGTAGAACTAAACACAAACATATAGCCATAGGTAGTGTAAAACTATTTTCAGAGCGGATTAACATTAATGTGAGAACTTCATATAACCAATAAATAAATTAAACACATGAAACGATCCTATTTTATCCCAATGTTCATCTCTGTTATAATTATATCTATGCTGGGATGCAACAGTACAAACACAAAAAGAGAAGTTAAAACTCTTAATTCTAACTTTATTAATCTAACAGACATTCACTTTACTCCCTTTTACGACACCGATATTATTGGCAGTTTAAATGCATATCCGGTTGAGAAATGGGATAGCATTTTCAGAAGTAGTAAAAAAACAGATATCAGCAGATACAACAACGAAACCAACTATACTTTGCTTGACAAAACAGTTGAAGCAATGAAGCTACAAACAGAGAATCCTGACTTTATTATTCTTACAGGAGACTATATCTGTCATGACTTTGGTGAGATATACAGAGAACAGACATCTATAATGAGTTATGAAGATCTGCACTCATTTATTCTTAAAACAATTACATATGTTACCCACAAAATACACGATGAGTTTCCGGAATCGGTAATTATACCAACATTTGGAAATAACGACTCCTATTGCGGAGATTACCATCTGGAGAATGAAGGAAAATTCCTTGCCGATTTCAGCAAACTGTATATTCCTATACTTGGTACCTCATTAGATAAAGAGGAGGCCGAAAACCTAAAAAAACATGGCTATTTCTCTATAAAAAATCCAGATAACAACAAACATAAAATTATCGGCTTAAACTCAATATATATGTCGGTAAAGTATTATAACGACAGCCATCCGTGGAACTGCAACTGCAGTGGTCATAACATTAATCAGGATAGCCTGGTAAATATGCAGTTTGCATGGCTAACAAAACATCTTGAACAGAGCAAAAGAGATGGCGAAAAGGTATGGATTATAACACATATTCCGCCAGGAGTAAATGTTTACAAAACAATACATGAAAACAATCCTAAAAAACCTGTTGAAGCATATCTGTATTGGCAAAAGGAGTACAACAATCAATATATGGATATTCTGGATAACTATTCAGATATAATATTCACAACAATGGCAGGGCATACACATATGGACGATTTTAAACTTCACAATACTGCAAATTCAAAATCTACAATACATATAAGCCCTTCTATAAGCCCGGTGTTCGGAAACAACCCTGCATTTCAGGTGGTAGAATATAACAGGAGTAGTGCAAATTTTACAGATTTCACAACATATTATATTAATCTGGAGGATATGGATAAAGCTAAGTGGAAAAAGGAGTATACATTCTCTGAATCGTACCCAATAAGAGATATGAGCGCATACGGATACGATAGTCTGTTTATCTATATCAGCAATAATGATAAATACTTTAACAACTACTCAAGATTCTATGGCACAAGCAGCACACATGCTTCTCAAATAAGTCATAGCAACTGGGCTTGGTATAACTGCGGAATAACCTCTACGCTACCAAGACAGTACGAAAATTGTGTAAAATATTAATGCACCAATATAGTTAACATATGCAAGTCCGGGCTGACTAATAGACACCCGGACTTCATACTTTTTAGTTCATACGCACTCTGCGTTTACCCTCGCCCATCAACAGATTTGTTATTGCCTGTGATATCTTACCTTCAGACAACCTATCTAACCAAAAGAACTCTCCAACAGGATTAACCTCAAGGAACACATACTCTCCCTCTGGTGTAAGAATAAGATCCATAGCTCCGTAATTTAATCCAAGTTTATCCATCACCATAAGGAGCTTTTCGTTAACATCGTCTGGCAATTCACAAGGAACCCAGTCGTTTATAAGGCTAACCCCTTCCTTACGCCAATCGTCCTTAGATCCATCTAGTTTTTGCGAATCAATTGAGAAAGGGAATATCTTATTGCCTACAACTGTAACGCGCAACTCAACCTCTTTATCAATCTTCTCCTGAAATTTCATAGGACTGTTTTGCAGCTCTTCAAGATTCTCAAAATGCTCAGGTTTCATTGTATTTGTAAACACTACATTCTCTATACCCTCATCGTAGATAGCAAACGACGTCTGCATCTTAGAGATTATTCCTGCGTCATTATCAACATTAAACTTACGAAGATCATCAGCATTATTTGTAACAAGTGTATTCGGAATACGCAATCCACACTCACGGGCAACCTGTAGCTGCAAATGTTTATCAGAGGTACGACGTACATTTCTGTAGTCATCTAACTTAAAAACAGGTGTAGTTTCAAGTATACCAAGGATTGTTCTCTTAGACTCCTCTAGTATTGGTTCTCGATACATTTCTGGTATATCTTTGTCAAGAGCATGTCCTAAATAGAATCGTCTGTACCATATAGATTCAAACTCATCTAAAAGGTGCTTCTTACCATCTCGTTCAACATATGTACATATCTCCTTACCACTTATAAATTGTGATACTGATATCTTAGAAGGAAATATATCGCTATCAAAACGAAAGACCTCTGCTCCTTGCTCTTCTAGCTGTTTTGTTACAGTCTCTATACTGTAATTATCATTCTGATGTGTTATTATTAATACCTTTTTCATATGTCTAAATTTGTTTTTTAAAGGTCATATGGAACTCACATTTTTAGTCATTCTCGTACGTTCGAAAACTATTTCTCATGCTCGTTTCATCTATCTGTTTTTTTTACCAGATAAAACAGCTGTTCACTCCGGTAATAATCTGTTTCAATTAAAAAAAGAGCCGGTAAAAAACTAATCTGTCCTATAAACATATTAAGTAATGCCGGCTCATAACCATACTTATAAATAATCTCTTTAACAGAGACATCAATACCAATAACAAACCCTGTATATTAATTATATCTGTTATCATAAAGCCTCTTACTATATCTCTATTCAGTCTGTAATGACCTACTTTTTATCTTTTTATCAATTGTTTCGGCAATTGCTTTTGATATTGGTAAATCAAGATGCATCTCAAGCATACCCCACTCGCCAACAGGATTAACTTCCAGATATACAAATTCACCATCAATTGTCTCTACTATATCAATTGCACCAAAAGTAAGGTTCATACTCTTCATCATACGGCAAATTTTTGCCTCTAAATCTGCTGGAAGAGTTCCGTTATTCCATACAACACTTTTGTTACTCTTAATATCAGGACTATCACTTGCCACAGTATCATTATCTATTCTGCCACAATAGAATTTACCATCAACAAATATTACTCTGTATTCAGCCTTTTTTGATATCTCCTGCTGAAATATCATAGGGCTATAACGTACAGAGTCTAAACTATCAAGATCACTCCTCTCTATCTTACTTGTTCTGAATTCAGGTCCGCCACCCGACATGCTTACAGACAGTACTGTCTGCATTTTGGCAATCATATTACCATCTACCTTATTAAAAAAATTCTTTATACGCTCAGGGTTATTAGATACTAGCGTCTCAGGCATAAGAATATCCTCCTTTACTGCCTCTTCCATCTGATACAATTTATTTTGTGCCTTATGTACAGCAGATGGGTTATCCATCCAACATGTTTTATCGAGTGTAGCCAGATAGTTATTAAAATGTGTTGACGACTCATTAGCACAGTAGCCAGAATATGCAGGATCCAGATCCTCTGGCAGTTTAGGCGACCATATTCTACGCAACCAGATACCCTTTACATCAGAAGCGTCAATATCCTCACCTGCCACAGTAATAATTTTACGTATTCCTACATCTGTCTCTCTGTAAAAATCAACACTCAGCTGCGATGGATACATATCAGTATCGATTCTGACAGCCCTATATCCCATCTGTTGCAGGTGTTTCTGTACATTGTCTATTGTGTAATAATCGCCGCTATGCGATAAAAGCAAAATGGTATCCATAAGTTGTGAGTTAGAAAAGACCGGTGACAGTGCACCGGTCAAGAATCATTTACATTATTTGACCTTCATCACTATCAGATGGAGCCTTCATTGTTTGATATCCCTCATCATTATCTGAAGGATACTTGTGTGTAACATTCTCGTCACCATCAGATGGGTACTTGTGTGTTACGTTCTCATCATCATCAGAAGGAGCTTTCATAGTCTGATCAAAATCCTTAATCTTAGTAGTAAGATCGATACCTCCTTTTACTCTGTCTTCTTCTTTAATCTGGCACTCCAGAAACTTTGCGAAAAATGGCTTTTTCATGTTTAAAAATTAAAATAAAGTGTTTAAGCCTACTCTATCCGGTTTTCGGCAACCCCGTTACTTTTTTCATAACAGGAATACAACTCTATTTCACGAACGTTCAGGGTGTATATTTATAATGTTCGTTTTAAGATTTCCAAATATATTATTTTTTTATGTAAACAATAAAGTATGATCATAAATAATCATATTTTTTTCACCATTCACTCAATTGAAACATCAACAACCGCAAGGTTAATCTATTAATAACAGAATAACTACAAACCCATATTCATATTTAATAATAGCATATAAAACCACAACAAAACAACACGTAGAAACACAGTTTAAATCAATCTCAATAGCCTGCAAAATAGCTATTACAGTAATTAACCTTAAAAAAACAACTGGTATGTATTAAATTCTCAGACAGCAAACACACTATTAAACAAAGTTCTGAAAATCAACTTTAACACCTTGCAATCATTGATATCTCAATATCTGACCAGATTCTACCAATAGAATAATATATTAAACCATCATTGACAAACCTGGCAAAACAGTATCTACAGATCCTATTATAAGCACTATAAACATTACTGTTTAATAGTTTCTGTAATCTGTTTGCTCTCTTTGATAAAAACAAACCGTTATGGTTTAATTCCACATTCACAAAAAAACATATTTTAAATAACAATCTATAACTACACCATTCGGGTATACAATATATGTTACTCACAATTAACCCTCTATCTAAGATATTGGCATTACTAAAAACAATTTTTTAACTTTATCAAATAAACAGTACAGCACTGTTTTATTCTTTTTAGAACAATTGTCTCGTAAAACAACCGCAAATTTAACCTGTTACCAATGATAGATACATTGTACAAATATATTAATGAGTTTATTAAGTTATCAGAGCATGATTATCATGCACTAAAGAGCATAATAACATACAGAGAGATAAAAAAGAGAGAACATATTGCAGAAACCGGTAAAATATGCTCTAAGGTATTATTCATAAGCAAAGGATACTTCAGATTCTATCATCTTGATAAGAATGGTAATGAGATAACCAGCGACTTCTATTTTGCACCGTGTTTTATCACATCATATACCAGTTTTATAACACAAAAACCATCAATGGTTAATGTTCAGGCTATGACAGATGTTAGTGCTATTGAATTTAACAGAGCCGATATATACAAACTGTATGATAAATATAAAAACATTGAGAGATTAGGTCGTACAATTGCCGAATCGGTGGCTATTACCTCTGAAGAGCATCTGTTTTTGTTATTAAACCAGACCGCTAAAACAAGATATAATACATTGCTTGAGAAATATCCGGAGTATGTTAATACTATTCCGTTACAATATATTGCATCATATCTGGGCATAACAAAAGAGACACTCAGCAGAATGCGTAAAAACATAAACAGCTATTAAATAATACATAGCCTCACTGTTCTCATTTTTTTGATAATTGTCAATAGAATTGAGCTGCGTTCTGCTGTACTTTACCAACAGTAAACGTAATACAAAACATTATTTATGAGAACAATAAAATTAAGCCTCTGCATTATTGCATCAACAATTATGCTCTATTCATGCAAAAAGGAGCAATTAAATTATTCAAAGGGAGATATTGTGGTATCGGTAAATACAGGCAAAAACTGGCTACATAACTTCCCTCTGTTTCTTGGAATAAAGAAGAAAAACCCACCACAGTTTGCCATATGGATTGAGGATACCAAAGGGAACTATATTACTACCTTATTTGTAACCTATAAAATTGCGACACAGGGCTGGATAGCAAACAACGGAAATAGACGAAAAGAGTCATTACCATATTGGTGCAACAAAAGAGGTGTAGTGTACAACGACGGATTAATGTTGCCAACAAAAGACAGTCCTTTAATAGATGGAATAACCGGTGCTACACCTAAAAGAGATAAATCAATAATGGTTGATACAAAGGGTATTAAAAAACCATTTGTAATAAAAGCTGAATTTAATCACTCAACAGATTTTAATAACTTCTATAATAAAGATGCTAAAAAAGGGAGTGAGAACTACTCTGGCGGCAACAACGGAAGTGGTCAGCCAGCCATTATATATTCAGCAACAATTACCAGCAAAACAACATCAATTACGTTAAAACTTATAGGGCACAGCAGTCCCGATGGATCAAATGGTAAGCTATATACCAATACAAACAGGCTTACATCGGCAAAATATATTGTAGAGAATATTACAGCAAAGGTTAACCCTTAAACAGACAATTATGAGAAAAGTATTATACATAATAATAGCCCTTGTAGTATTTGCTCTGTCAGTAAACGGACAGAGAAGAAATACAATTGCTCTTCAGGTATCAATAAATCAGATAGAGATTAATTATCAACGCAACATATTTACACCAAAAATATGGGGCGAAGTATATGTTGGGTTAGGTAATCAGGACATCACAAATAGTTTTAATGATATTATAACAGGTATACGCACTGGAGCTAACCTAATATCAAAAGGAAAAAACATTATAGCAGTAAACACTGATTTTGGTATATACATACCAAATAATAGTTTATATAATGCCACAACACCAATAGTTGGTGCAGGTATACGGTACATCAGAACTATTGGCAAACAGAACAAACACACTCTGTTTGTTAGTACCGGATACAGATACGGTCAGAAAGATTACAAGCAGAGATATAACTCTGATATTGTATCAGTAGAGAGTATCGAAACATTTAAAATATCACCTGTATACATATCAATAGGCTACGGATTTAGCTTTAATTAGAGTATGGTTACACTATAAAGTAGAGGGTACAATGCAAAACAATGCTTGTGCCCTTTTACAGTATCTGCTGCAACACAACATAATTATTATCGTCTTTCATTAATAAATGAGATTACAATACAGCTATAACAGCTCTGATATATCTGTATATTAATTTGCCAAAGATACCATTAAACCTGATCACGGCACCTTATACATACAAAAGCTTGAGGATACTTTTAACAAAAAAACATACCAACTATGATTAAAAATCTACTATCGCTAATTATAATTGCAGCAGTTACCCTATCGTGCAAAACAGAGAAAGAGCCAACAGAACCAAAAATTATTATAGATTACAACGTTGGAATAAACTATGTAACACACCTCTATACACTAGCCGGAATAGGCTTTAACGATGACGAATATTGTGAGTTATTTGCCTCAACTGTTATGAAATGCGATCTGAATATACTGAGAGAGAATGCAAAAGATATGCAGTTTGGTCGCGGAGAAAATGGTCGTTTTACATCGTTACTGTTCTTTATTCCTGCCTATGCAAACCTAAAAAGCAAAAGCGATTATAAACAGTACTTCCAGAATATAGATCTGGCAATAACAAACAGGAATATCGCCCCTTTAAACAGATACATACCGAATAATCAAAGAGATATGTACAGTAAAAAATTCACTATGGATGACAACGAGTGGAATAAAGCAATGATTGCACACAAACGTTTTAAAAAAATAGCTCAGGTATATATAGATAATATAGATAGTTACTTAGAAGATGTATATCCTGTAATTGAAACAAAACTACAAGATAGAGCAGAGCGGCTAACCAGACTTATGGGAACGAATACAATAATGGCTGACTGGCAACATGCAACAAAGCTTAAGTGGAGCTATGGCAACTACACATATCTGCTATTCAGAGCAGGAAAAAATGGTCCTTCGTTCAATAACCTGTCTGAGAATATAAACTCTCTATATTACAATATGAACGATAGTTACACTATTGATATGTTTAGTCATGAGTTCGGTATCTTTCTGATGTTTGATTCTATAATACCAAAAGCATATAAAGAGATGGGAAAAAAGTATCCTGCCTATGATAATGGTATTACTCTTGGACGTGTAAACTGGATGGCATTTGAGATGTTGGCAGTATACTACAACTGTAAGATACAGGGTAAAAAAACAACCGATTATTATAACTATTCTCACTCCGATCCTATAGCATTTTTTGAGATATATGAGCAGTTATACAAATCGGGCATAACTGTACCTAAGGATATGTATATTAAAGCAGTTGAAGAGTACATGAAACCCGAAGGGGGATACTGGAACAATGGCGTTGAGGAGAGATATAGTCAACTAAAAGAGAACATATAGTTTATACAACCTCCTATGTCATATCATCACCAAATAGATTATGCGGGCAGATCTTACCTGTTTGCCCGCAATACAACAACTATATTTTTTAGATTCTACAATTCAAAATCGGATAATACGAGCTTACTTATATATCAGCACACTAACTTTTAACAGAAAGATGACAACTGTTTTGTTATCTGAGGCAACTATATCTATCAACCACAGAACCTAAACACGCAGATACCCGTCCATAAAGAGTAACCTCCTGCCCTTTTATCCTGAGTATCCATCCAAAACAAAAAACCTACAATCTTTCTACTCTGACCATGCGTCCGAAACTAAAAATCTACAATCTTTCTGCTCTGACAATGCGTTCGAAACTAAAAACCAACAATCTTTTTGCTCTGACCATGCATCCAAAACTAAAAACCTCCAATATTTCAGCTCTGACCATGCATCCAAAACTAAAAATCTACAATCTTTCTACTCTGACCATGCATCCAAAACTAAAAACCTCCAATATTTCAGCTCTGACCATGCATCCAAAACTAAAAACCAACAATATTTCTGCTCTGACCATGCATCCAAAACTAAAAACCTCCAATATTTCTACTCTGACCATGCATCCGAAACAAAAAAACTGCAATATTTCTGCTCTGACCATGCATCCAAAACTAAAAACCTCCAATCTTTCTACTCTGACCATGCATCCGAAACAAAAAAACTGCAATCATTCTGCTTTTTGTACGTTATAATAGTTCAAAAGTTAACCGGTTTACAAAATTTTACACTATATTTGTAAACCGGTTAACTAAAATATACAGTTATGGATAATGATTTTCTTAAAGAGCTAGAGTATTTGGGGGTTACAGCTCGTATAAAACGATTAAGCGAATCGCTATTTTATAATATTAAAGAGCTATATAGATATGCCGATATTGATATTGAGCCAAGCTGGCATCTGGTTTTACTTACTCTTAAGCACAAAAACAGTGTAACCATGTATGAGTTATCGCAGATCCTTAATATTAGTAAACCCGCCATTACCAAGATGATTAAAAAGATGCAGGATATGAATTATGTCCTGATCTATTCAGATTCAAACGATAGCAGGAAGAAGGTTGTTGAACTTTCAGACAAGGCTAAAAAAGAGTTACCACGTTTTGAACAGATATGGAGTGCCGGACAGAGAGCCGTTAAACAGATACTTGAGAGCAATCCTAACTTTATGAGTGCACTGGATGAGTTTGAATTACAACATGATAATATAAGTTTTAGCGAACGTGCAATTAAAAACCTACAGGATGAAAAATATGAGTTTAATAGGTAATACACCATTGGTAAAGTTAAACAACCTGACCGATAAAAATTCGGCAGATATTTATGTGAAATTTGAGGCAGCAAATCCTACGGGCAGTATGAAGGATCGTATGGCTCTATCTATGATTTTGGGTGCCGAACAGAGAGGCGAACTAAAAGCTGGCGGTAAGGTTGTTGAGTATACTGGTGGTAGTACCGGAAGCTCATTGGCAATGATATGCGCAATGCGTGGTTATAAGGCACATTTTGTATCATCAAACGGATTTGCAGAGGAGAAAATACAGACCATGAGGGCTTTTGGTGCTACGGTAGAGTTAATACATGCCAAGGATGGTATTCTTACAGCAGATGTAATAAACAGAATGATAAAGCGTGCCAAAGAACTTATAGATGAACCTGGAGTATTTTGGCCCGATCAGGTAAACAATATAGATAATAAGCTGGGTTATCATCCTATGGCTAATGAGATTATTAACCAATTAGGAACCGACATTGATGAGTTTGTTATGGCAGCCGGTGGCGGCGGATGTATCTCAGGTAACTCAGAGGTATTAAAAGAGCTTATTCCGACAATTAAAACTGTTGCTATAGAGCCATACAATGTAAGGAATATTTCAGGAGGAGATACAAACGGAAAACACAGGTTAGAGGGTATTGGTTTGTCGTTTGTGCCAACAATATTACGTCGCGATTTAATTGATGATGTTATTCCTGTAAAGGATGAGGATGCATACAGAACAGCTAATGAACTGGCAAAAAGAGAGGGTATATTCGGGGGTATTACATCAGGAGCAAATGTATGGGCTGCTCTGCAACGTGCTAAGGAGTTAGGTCCGGGCAAAAAGATAGTTACAGTAATTATCGACTCCGGGTTACGTTATCTTAATGGCGATCTTTACAGATAAACAAGTTTTAAATCATTAAACAGAAGTTGAGTGAACAGATCAGAAACTTTATCAATTATGAATTAAACTAAACAGATGGTTATTTGTATATTTATGTGTAGAAATAATTATAACCAAAATATTGTTATGAATCTTACATCAAAAGCACAGGAGATATACACCAGAATAGACAAAGAGGGGACAAAATTAGGTGATATAAGAAAGATTGCCAAAGAGATTAAAAAAGATCATGCATTGGCAATGGAGTTATGGATTACAGATAAGTTTTTTGCCATGCAGTTGGCTATACTTATAATGGATAAAAAACTTTTGTCTCAGGAGTTGATAGATGAGTTATGCAAAGATATCTCTGAGCATAAAGCGAGCGAAAGGGATCATCTTGCCGACTGGTTAATGGCTAATCAGCTAAATAAGGATAAGGAGACTATAAAGCTGATTGAATCGTGGCAACAGAGTAGTTCTGCAATTCAGAGACGTATATTCTGGTATCGTCAGGCTCGTTTAAGATGGACAGGAAAAACTCCACCCAACAATAGTAACGATCTTTTAATAGTTATAGAGAGAGAGTTGGCAAATGAACAGCCAACAGTTCAGTGGGCAATGAACTTTGCTGCAGCACAGATAGGTATTCATGAACCTGAATATCGCTCAAGATGCATTAAACTTGGCGAGAAACATGGTCTGTATAAAGATGAACCTGTATCAAAAGGTTGTACACCATCGTATCTACCTGAATGCATAAGAATTGAGGTAGAAAAAATGGAGAAAAAAAGATGATTTTATTGAGAAAATCATTATTAATAAATATAAAGAGGATATTTTACTAAATTTTATCCTGATCATTATAAACCTTTTAAAAGAATATAGTCTTACATGTAGAATAATTACCTTTTAATATAGTTATTAGGTATAGAACTAACATTTATAAGTTACATCATAATTAACTAAACAAAGTATATAGTATGAGAAAGATATGGGCTCTGTTTACATTAATATTGGCTGTTTTTTTTGTGAGTTGCGCAGAGCAGCAACCTAAGAAAAAGACAGATAATACAGTTAAGATAGTAGATACAGTATGTAATACATTCCCTATAACCTACAGAGGACATCTATATATAACAGGTGATATTGATAGTGTTAGCTGTAATTTTGTTTTTGATACAGGTGCAACAAATCTATATATAGATAGTAGTTTTTATGCCTCAAGTAGTTTCAACTATCAGAATGTATTTGATGCATATATTCCGGGGGTTGGCATAAAGCAACAAAAGATAAAGGTAATTGATGAATCGGTTAAATTCAGATTCAATAAGTACCTCTATACAACAGAGAAAGTACCTGTAATAGTACTAAAACCAATATTAGGTGATTTTGCCGATGGTATAATTGGTCTACAGTATTTTAACAGATCGGTAATGGAGATAAACTATGTTAAGGAGTATATACGCATATCAGATAATATAGACTCTGTGAATACCTCAGGCTATAGCAAAATAGAACTGGTAAACGATAATAACCGATTATTTATACCTCTAAAGGTAAATATAAACAATGCTATATCAATTGAGGGTGAATATATGCTGGATTTTGGTTCTGGTAATAGCGTATCTATAACCAGTCCTACTGCAAAGAATTACCGTTTACAGAACAGTATTAACAAAAAGATTGGTTATCATACAAAATATGGTGGTATTGGTGGGGAATCATCAAGCTATGACTTTATGGCAAAATCTGTTGAGATAGGTGGTTTTACATTAAATGATGTTACAATGGACTTTAGTACTGATAAACGTGGTGCTATGGCTACATCAAGACATCATGGACTTATCGGGAATAAGGTACTTGAACAGTTTGATATAATTATAGATTTCAATAACAACTTTTTATATATAAAACCAAACTCTAAATATGGCACATCTTTCAAGTTCTCCAGATTAGGATTCTCTTTTGTTGATAGAAATCAGACTTTGAATGCATGGATAGTAACCGGACTATACAACAACTGCAATGCAGAAAAGGCTGGTTTAAGAATAGATGACAGGATAATTAATGTTAACGGAACAGATGTAAACAGTATAAGCTACAAAAACCAGAAGATGTTTATTGATGAATTAAGCGATATATTGCTTACAATAAACCGCAATGGCAAAATAGTTAAGATAAAATTTAAAGCGGAACCAGTAATGTAATATCTATACCAGAAAATCCTTTGCAATTAACTATAACAAAGGATTTTCTTTTACAAGGTCTGCAGGTTCAGAACTATCCAAATAAGAAACAGTTAACGAACTACATAAGTATATATTAATCTATAATTGAGATATCTTAACTCTTGTAAATCTCTGAGAGAAATCAAGTAGTTCTTTTAACTCTTTTTCGCCACGCTCTATCCTCAATCTTATCTTCTTAGGTTTTCCTTTCAAATAGAATCTTATATCTGACCTGCCTTCACTATCAATATGCTCTGCAAGCATCACTCCTGCCCTATCTGGTTCAATCATTCCCATTAGTTTAGAGAGATATCTAACAATAAAGCCCTGCGATTTTACCGTTTGTGTATTTACAATTCCCGGGTTCCAGTGTGTATGCAGAACCATACTATCAGATATCTTATCCCAGAAATTAACCAACAGGGCACTTGCTACAGAGTTTTGCCATACACTTGTCATTTTACCATATGTAGGAACCTCTAGCTGAGAAAACTTTATACCTCCTATTATCGATCCGTTTATATGAACAACTCTGCCTGTTGATGATCTGTTTAACAATCTGTTTAATCGTACAGAGAACATATAACGTGATACAAAACCTATTGAGAACGATTTATCTATACCGTCATCAGATAACTCTATTTTCTTAGGAAAGATACCTGCATTCAACACCAATACATCAAGTTTCTTAAAGTCTCTGATGTAACTATCCAGAAAACTATTCACCTCTCTTTTCTTAGATAAATCTGTAATAAAGAGTCTGTGATCTCCATCCGGATATAACAGTTTAAGATTATCTAATAACTGATTACCTCTACGCTCATTTATGCCCAACAGGTGTAACGAGTAACCTCTTTTTGCCAGCTCAATAGCTGTAGCCTTTCCAATACCATCAGTTCCTCCTGTTATTAATGCTGTTTTTTTCATCTGTTTATAA
>DKJY01000167.1 GCA_002454955.1 Bacteroidales bacterium UBA6680 | reverse complement strand
ATAATCTATCTGCAATAGGAGCTAAGATATATCCTAACCCTGTTGCTGAAATACTTAACATCGAACTACCAACAGCAGGTAACTACACGGTATCAATCTTTAACTCAATAGGAGATATTGTAACACAAAAAACAACATTATCAGCAACAGTTACTATTAATATGTCTGCATTTAAAGGCGGAATATACATTGTAAAAATTACAACAGATAACAGAATTTATACTGGTAAAATAGTAAAGAGATAATAAGTACGTTTATGCAGAGGTTGAATTGTGGCGTTAACCTCTGTATCTATTTATTTAAGGAATATATTTATATTTCAGTTCCGGGGCTGTCTGAACAGGGCAGCCCATTTTTATAAACAAAACAATTAATAAAAACGGTCAACATTATTCATATATCCACAACTTTCCACTTAACCCTTTTCGTTTCTCTCTTTTCACTTACCCTTTTCCCTTTTACAAAATATGAGCTACCGCTCATTTGTTAATAGACGCCATTCATTCAATTGCAAAAAATAGCTTAATAATAATCTATAATATTGTTTCACTTATAAAATAGACATCAACAGATTAATAGCTCTCTTTACTAAACACAAACAAAGACAAACTATAAATATTAGGAGAGTTGTAATCTGTTATCAAAAACAAATTTATACAGATAAAACGAGCATGCGTAAAGGCTTTTCACATGCATGAGGGTGATTATGATGCGAGTTCTATCTCACAATTAAAAAACAGGTTTATACAAATGAAGAAGATTTACATTTTATCAGTACTACTCTTGTGTAGTATTGGAGTTTTTGCACAGGATGAGGTTATAAATATTCCTGATGCTAATTTTAAAAAGGCGTTATTAAATCACAATCCGGTTATTGATACTAATGGCGATGGTGAGATACAGAAGAGTGAAGCAAAAAAGTATACAGGAAATGTGTATGTTTATGGTAAGCAAATTAAAGCTCTAACAGGTATTGAGTACTTTGAGAATCTAATAGAATTGAATTGCTCAAATAATCAATTAACAACCTTAGACCTTTCTAAGAATACCAATTTAACGAAACTTTTTTGTACAGGCAACAAATTAATTGAACTGGATTTTTCTAAAAATATAGAACTTCAAGAGTTATATTGTTATATAAATGAATTAACTCAATTGAATGTTTCTAAGAATATAAAGCTAAAAGTATTGAGTTGTTCTGATAACCAATTAATCCAATTAAATATTTCTGAGAACACTAATCTTGAATATTTACGTTGCTCAGATAATCAGTTAACCCAGCTGGATATATCAAAAGATATTAATCTAGTTACATTATATTGTTCTAATAACCAATTAACCCAATTAAATATTTCTGAGAACACTAATCTTGAATATTTACGTTGCTCAAATAATCAGTTAACTCAACTGGATATATCTAAAAATATAAAACTTAAAGAAACAGATTGCTCAAAGAATGCCATTGATTTATCAGGTTTATGGAGTATTAAAGCATCGTTACCTTTAGGGTGTAACTTTAAATATAAACAACAGAATAATATTTACTCAATGGTTTCTGTATCAGAAATTTTTGAAGTGGATTATACAGGGCAAGCTATTATTAATTGTAATAATACAACGTTTAAATGGTATAATGTATCCGGAGAATTAGTAGACGATAATAGTGTTATAGAACCTGTTGCTGGTGTTACCGGGAAATACCTTATAAAAAAGGATGGTGCTTTTTATTGTGAAATGAGTAATCCTGAATTTCCTGAATTTATGGTTAATACTAACATAATATGTTTTTCATCTTCAACAGAAGAAGTTGTTGATATACCAGATGCTAACTTTAAGAAGTGTTTGTTAAAAGAGAAAATGATAAATTCTAATCAGGATGGAGAGATACAGTTAAACGAAGCACAAAATTATAGTGGTAAAATATGGGTGTTTGAGAAAAACATTAGGAGTTTAAAAGGGATTGAATACTTTAAGAATATAACAGAACTAAACTGTAGAAGTAATAAATTAACCCAGCTGGATATATCTAAAAACGTAAATCTGACAAAATTACATTTTAGTTCAAATAAGGTAGAGCAACTTGATATTTCTAAAAATACTAAGTTGTATGAGCTGAATTGTGGTTCAAATAAATTAAAACAACTTGATATCTCTGGTAATGTCAGGTTAATATATTTAGAGTGTCGCAATAACCAATTAACCCAATTGGATATCTCTAAAAATACAAATTTATATACACTAGATTGTTGTCGTAATCAAATAACTCAATTAGAGCTTTCTAAAAATACCAAATTAAGAAAGGTGGAATGTTATGAAAACCAATTAACCCAACTGGATATATCAAAGAATAAACGATTGGCAGAATTAGCATGTCAAAATAATAAGCTAACAGAGTTAGATCTTTCAAATAATTACGATCTAAAAAGATTATCCTTTGGATATAACCAATTAACGCAGTTAGATATCTCTGACAACACTAAACTAGAGAGATTGTATTGTCACTCATGCCAATTAACAAAGCTTGATATTTCTAAGAATACACAATTAACAATTTTAAATTGTAGTAATAATAAGTTAGATGAGCTGGACATTTCTAAAAACACAGAGATTGAAGATCTATATTGTTATGGTAATAGGTTAACGCAATTAGATGTTTCTGAAAATACAAAACTTGAACAAGTAAATTGTATAAATAATAAGATTAGTTTCTCAGAGTTGTGGAATATAAAAGAGAATATATCAGATGAGTGTCAATTTAAAAATCAGCCTCAAAATAAAATATATGATGAAAACAGATTGGCGGTAGATACCCAAATAGATTACAGTTCAGAATTGAATGTTAATGGTAAAACAACAACTTTTGTATGGTATAATAGCTCAACTCATACAGAAGTAGATGAAACATCTGTAAAAGTTATAGAGGGTGGTAAATTCAAGTTTTTACAACAAGGAGAGTACTACTGTGTAATGACTAATGATGAGTTTAAAGGTCTTAAACTACAAACCAATACTATTATCGTATTAAAATCCCAAACAATATCGTTTGATCCTTCTACAACAGCTAACATAAACGATAAAATTACCCTTGAAGCAACTGCATCATCAGGAATGGATATAACATTTGAACTTGTTTCTGGCAAAGCTACACTCGATGGTAATGTGCTTACTGCAACAACAGAAGGTACATTGGTTGTAAAAGCTGTTCAGGCAGGTAATAGTGAGTATGCAATGGCAGAGAAGGAGGTGACAATTTTGGTTACTAAGCATTCTCAGACACTTACATTTAACCCTCCTGCAAAAGCAAAAATAAATGATAAAATCACATTAGAAGCAACTGCGTCTACAGGAATGGATGTAGCATTTGAACTTGTTTCTGGTAAAGCAACTCTTGCAGCTAATATACTAACACCAACAGCAGAAGGGGCATTAGTAGTAAAAGCAATTCAGACTGGTAATGCGGAGTATGCAATGGCAGAGAAGGTGGTTACCATTCAGGTATCAAAATATGATCAAATACTTACCTTTAATCCTGTTACCACAGCCAAAGTAAACGATAATATAACCCTTGAAGCAACAGTATCAACAGGGTTAGATGTAGCGTATGAGATAGTTTCTGGCGAAGCTACACTTGATGGTAATACACTTACACCAACAGCAGAAGGGGCATTAGTAGTAAAAGCAGTTCAGGCAGGTAATGCAGAGTATGGTTTAGTAGAAAAAGAGGTAACAATTCAGGTAAGCAAGCGTAATCAGACTATCACTTTTGCAGTAGAAGAGACAGTGAAAGTAAACGATAAAGTTACTTTAGAGGCAACAGCATCAACCGGATTAGAAGTAACCTATGAGATTGTATCAGGTGAAGCTACAC
>DKJY01000014.1 GCA_002454955.1 Bacteroidales bacterium UBA6680 | reverse complement strand
GATATGGATTCAATATGGATTAATAATTTTAAAGAATCTGATAGAAATGTAGATTTAAAACCTGGAGGTTCAATAGATTGGAGAAAAGCTAAAAAGAACGTTACTCTCCGGTACTTGAACTCATCAACAATGTCGGCAGCGTCACTCTTCACTGTTTGAGGCTTCCTACAACGTTGGCAGCGTTACTCTTCGCTGCTTGAGGCTTCCTACAACGTCGGCAGCGTTACTCTTCATTGCTTGAGGCTTCCTACAACGTCGGTAGCGTTACTCTTCGCTGTTTGAGCTCATCGCCAACGTCGGTAGCATTACTCTTTACTGTTTGAGCTCATCGCCAACGTCGGTAGCGTTACTCTTTACTGTTTGAGCTCATCGCCAACATCGGCAGCATTACTCTTCGCTGTTTGAGCTCATCGCCAACGTCGGTGGCATTACTCTTTACTGTTTGAACTCATCGCCAACGTCGGTAGCGTTACTCTTCGCTGTTTGAGCTCATCGCCAATGTCGGTAGCATCGCACATCACTGCTTGAACTTACCGCCAACGTAGCCAGTATCTGTTCTGAATTAAAGAGATAGAATTATTAATTATCAGTTGTTAATGATCAATTACAATATTCGAGTTTATAGAGATTCATTTATAACTAACAATTAACCATTAACAACTATTAAACAAATAATTTGATAAAAATGTGGAAGTTAAATCATGTTTTTGTATATTAAATAAATATAACCGTATCTGAATTGGTTATATCTTTTATGAATATTTGTGAAACATTAAAATGCAAACAATAATTATAACGATATGAGTACAAAACATAGATTAGATGAACTTAAGCGCCTGATGACCGAGAACAGCATTGATGCTTTTATAATTCCAAGTACCGATCCGCATATGAGTGAGTATATTGCCGACAGATGGAAGACACGAGAGTGGTTCTCCGGTTTTAACGGATCTGCTGGTATGCTGATTGTTACAACCGATGAGTCGGGTTTGTGGACAGATAGTAGATATTTTTTACAGGCTGCACGTCAGTTGCGTCCTAGCGGAATAAAGCTATTTAAACAGGGATTACCCGATACACCAGATCCAATAGATTGGTTAATGGGGAAACTGCCAAAGAATGGTGTTATTGCAATAGATTCTGAGGTGTGCGATACCGCATTTGTTGAAGGTGTATTATCAAAGTCAGGAGGTAAGGATATCTCGCTGTTTGATAATGCTGCGATAATAGATAAGGTTTGGGAAGATAGACCTGAGTTTCCGAATAAGACTGTTATAGATCTTGATGTTAAGTACTCCGGAATAGACAGAAAAAAGAAGATAAAGGAGATAAGAGAGAAGATTAAGGCAAATGGTGCAGAGGCAATACTTATGTGTGGTCTTGACGATATTGCCTGGACATTTAATCTACGTGGATCTGATATTGAATACAACCCGTTATTCCTGTCATTTGCATATATATCTAAAAAGAGTGTACTGCTTTTTGTAGATAAATCCAGAATATCAGACAATATATTAACAGCATTAGAGAAAGAGGGAATTACCATTCTTCCGTATCAGGATGTCTATACTTTTATTGAGTCGGTAGAGGAGAAGAGTATACTCACAGATAAATCAAGAATGAACTACAAACTATTTACAGCACAGCCAGAGTCGGTAAAGATTGTAAATAACAGTAAGATACCATCGTTAGATAAAGCGATAAAAAACAGTGTTGAGATTGACGGAATGCGTAATGCTCATGTTAAGGATGGTGTAGCATTGGTGCGTTTTCTGATATGGTTAGAGAATACGCTTGAAGGGGGCACAACAACCGAGATTGAGGTTGCAGATCAGTTATTACACTTCAGGGGGCTACAGAAGGAGTTTATAGGAGCCAGTTTCTCTACAATTGCCGGGTACAGATCAAACGGTGCAATAGTTCATTATAGTGCTAATCCTAAAACAAATGCAGAGATATCAAAAGAGGGATTTCTGCTTGTAGATAGTGGCGGACAGTATCTTGATGGTACAACAGATATAACAAGAACAATACATCTTAGTACACCAGATCGTAAAGAGTCTCGCGATTACACACTTGTTCTTAAGGGACATATAAATCTGGCAAGTACAAAGTTTATGTACGGAACCAGAGGTACCCAGCTTGATGTGCTTGCACGTCAGCCATTGTGGAATCAGTATATGAATTATGGTCATGGTACCGGTCATGGTATAGGTTGTTTTATGAATGTACATGAAGGACCTCAGAGTATCAGACCAAATGAGAATCCGCAGATTATAGAACCGGGGATGATAACATCTAACGAACCTGGTATTTATGTTGAGGGTGAATACGGTATTAGGATAGAGAATCTTATTCTGGCTAAAGAGTCAAAAGAGAATAGCTTTGGCAAATTTATGGAGTTTGAGACAATAACTCTTTGTCCTATTGATCTTAAACCAGTGGTTAAGCAGATGCTTAGTCCGGATGAACTTAACTGGATTAATGATTACCACAAAACGGTATACGATAAACTGTCGCCATTCCTGGATGATGACGAGAAGAGATGGTTAAAGGATAAGACACAGACAGTTTAATCTCTATAATATAAGCTCTTGTTTTATAAACAGGAGCTTTTTTTTACTCCCGGACTAAAATAGTATTCAGGTGCTTTGGTAGATATTACAATGTTTTTTGATAACAAAACGAGCATTGGGTTGTTTAATATACTTTGAAAAACGTTATTAATGGCAAATAATATTCTAAGCACAAAAGAGAAGGCTTTAAGGCTCAATTTAGATCCTTCTATATACGGTACAATTGCTGAGATTGGCGGTGGTCAGGAGGTTGCCCGAAACTTCTTTCAGGCAGGCGGAGCTTCAGGAACAATTGCCAAAACTATATCGGCATACGACAAGACCTTTAGCGACTACAATTATGACGGGGCCAGTAGTGGTCGTTATGTATCTAAAGAGAGGATAGGCAGGATGCTTGATAAGGAGTTTGGCGAGCTGGCAATATTGCTGGGCAGTAAGAAACCACGTCCTAATCTGTTTGCTTTTGCCAATACAATGGAGACCCTTAATTATCATAAAACTAACAGAGGACATGGTTGGCTGGGAATAAGGTTTGAGAAGTGCAGTGTAGGCAGACCAAATGAGATACTTATACATATAAAACTACATGAGAACGACTGTATTCTGCAACAATATACTGTTGGTACCATAGGGATAAATCTTATATGGGCAGCATTTAATAACTACGATAGTCCCAATACATTCCTGCGTACACTTATGGATAATCTGGACAGAGATAGGGTTGAGGTAGATTTTGTGAGTATGAAAGGTCCGGAGTTAGATTACATAGATAACAGACTGCTTGGTGTACAGCTTGTAAAAAATGGTATGACCCCGGCAATAATGTTTGACAGATACGGAGAGGTTCATCAGCCCGGCGATCTGCTGTATAAGAAAAATATACTTGCGTTCAGAGGTTCGTTCAGACCAATTACATATGTTGGTATTGATATGTTAAAAAGTTCGTATTCAATATTTAAAACAGATAAGGAGCATACAAAAGAGAATACAATTACCTTCTGTGAGATAACACTTAATAACCTTACGCAAGAGGGCGATATTGATGAGCGCGATTTTCTGGAGAGGGTAGATATACTTAACGGAATGGGACAGAACGTAATGATAACAGATTTTGAGGAGTTCTATAAACTTGCAGACTATTTCTGCTCTTTCAGAATAAAGAAGTTACGACTTATAATAGGAGCATTAACATTTGAAAAACTCTTTGATAAGAGCTACTATAAATCGTTAAGAGGCGGTATTATGGAGGCTTTCGGGAAGTTATTTAAACCAAACACAAAGGTGTATGTTTATCCTGCTCTATATCCTGATAGTCAGGAGAGAATAGACTCAACAAAACTTGAGAGATCAGAAGATCTGGAGTTCCTCTATAAATACCTTGTTCAGAATAGAAAGATAATAGATATAAAACATGTAAAAGAGGAGTGGTTAAGCTTCTTTCCTCATCAGGTTATAGATAAGATTATAAATAACGACAGATCGTGGGAGAAGATGGTACCAAAGTGTGTATCTAAACAGATAAAAAAGAATAAACTATTCGGGTTCAGAGAAGAACTACAGTGGTAGAAAATTGAAAATATGCAGATATGGATAAATATAACTTTCTGAATAATATTGATATAGATAATCTATATGCCGACTATAAAAAAGATCCGGACAGCGTAGAGGAGAGTTGGCGTATGTTCTTTAGCGGGTTTGAGTTTGCAAACAACAGCTACAAAAAAACTGGCAATGGCGATGTTTTGATAGACAGGGAGTTTAAGGTTATAAATCTTATTGAGGGGTACCGAAAACGTGGTCATCTGTTTACAAAAACCAATCCTGTTCGTACGCGTCGTAAATACAGACCAACTCTTGATATAAAGAACTACGACCTTACTGAGGCCGATATGAATGACTATTTTATGGCCGGAAATAATATTGGTTTAGGGAAATCTAAACTGAAGGATATTATAGACAGGTTAACAAAGATATACTGCCGGAGTATAGGTTGCGAATATATGTTTATTCGTGAGCCCGAGGTTATTAAGTGGCTACAGAATAATCTGGAGCTGAACTCAAATACACCCAATTTTAATGCTAAGGAGAAACGAGCCATATATAGCGATCTTAAAAAGGCTGTTGGCTTTGAAAGTTTTATCCACAGAAAGTTTACCGGACAAAAACGTTTCTCATTAGAGGGTGCCGAGGGTATGATACCGGCTCTTAATGCAATTGTGCAGTATGGAGCAGAGTTCGGAGCATCGGAGTTTATTATTGGTATGGCACACCGCGGACGTTTGAATGTTTTGGCAAATGTTCTGGGAAAGCCGTTTAATAAGATATTTAGCGAGTTCCTTGGCGAGGAGTATGATAATACAGTATCGCTTGGCGATGTGAAGTATCATTTAGGATATGGTAATAAGATAGTAACGCCAAAAGGAAATAGCGTTGAGATTAATCTGGCACCAAACCCATCGCATCTAGAGACTGTTGGTCCGGTTGTAGAGGGGATTGCCAGAGGAAAGATAGATAATAAGTATAGTGGTAATTACAAATCGGTTATACCAATTGTTGTACATGGCGATGCAGCAATAGCGGCTCAGGGTGTGGTGTATGAGACAATTCAGATGTCGCAGCTGGAAGGGTATAAAACCGGAGGAACAATACATATTGTAATAAACAATCAGGTAGGATTTACAACAAACTATCTTGAGGGACGATCAAGTACCTACTGTACAGATATTGCAAAGGTTACAAAAGCACCAATCTTTCATGTAAACGGCGACGATGTAGAGGCGCTTGTGCATGCGGTTAATCTTGCAGTAAAGTACAGACAGAAATTCCACCACGATGTATTTATAGATCTTTTATGTTATCGGAAATATGGACATAATGAGGGTGATGAGCCTCGTTTTACACAGCCAACGCTATATAAAGCAATAAGTAAACATCCGAATATAAGGGATATATACAGCAAAAAGCTTGTAGAGGCAGATGTATTAAACGGAGACGATATATCTGCAATAGAGAAGAAATTCAATACAAAGTTAGAGTCGGAGCTTGAGAAGGCAAAGCAGAGCAAACGGCTTAATATAAAACAATTTTTAGGCGACGATTGGCAAGGTTTTAAGCACCCAAAACCAGACGATTTTTTTAAGGAGGTTGATACAACAATTACCGAGCAGCAGTTCTATGATGTATCAGAGAGAATGAGTCATCTGCCTGAAGATTTGAATGTGTTTAAGAAGGCACGTAAACTGCATGCCGACAGGCTTAAGATGCTTAAAGATGGAAAAACCGATTGGGCAATGGGAGAGTTGTTATCGTACAGTACACTGTTGCTTGATAAACATCGTGTACGATTGAGCGGACAGGATTCTGAACGGGGAACCTTCTCGCACAGGCACGCTACACTCACTATTGAGGATACAACAGATAAATATACGCCTCTTAAAAATCTGTCTGATAATCAGGGACAGTTTAATGTAATAAACTCTCTGCTATCGGAATATGCAGTAATGGCTTTTGAGTATGGTTATGCATTAACAAGTCCTGAAGCATTGGTTATATGGGAGGCGCAGTTTGGTGACTTTCATAACGTGGCACAGGTTATAATTGATCAGTATATAAGTTCAGCAGAGGATAAGTGGGGTCTGATGAATGGTATAACGTTGTTATTGCCTCATGGATACGAAGGGCAGGGACCGGAACACTCAAGTGCGCGTATTGAGCGTTTCCTTACGTTGTGTGCAAACTATAATATGCAGGTACTAAACTGTACAACACCGGCTAACCTGTTTCATGCACATCGCAGGCAGTTAAAACGAACGTTCAGGGTTCCTCAAATTATCTTTACACCTAAGAGTTTACTACGGCATCCAAAGTGTATATCAACAGTAGATGAGTATACAAAACAGGGTTTTCAGGAGATTATAGACGATGCAGATAACGATAAGGATAGTGTAACAAGGGTGGTATTCTGTTCGGGTAAGATATATTACGATCTGCTTGAGAAGAAACAGGAGCTTAATGTTAAGGATATTGCCATTGTACGTATTGAGCAGTTATATCCATTTCCTATAGACAGGTTCAGAGAGGTTCTTGAAGGGTACCCGAATGCAATAAAGTGGATATGGGCACAGGAGGAGCCGGAGAATATGGGTGCGTGGCAGTTTATTAAGAATACACTTGATAAGATAGAGTTTCAGCCGGTAACACGCATGGCTAGCGGATCACCAGCTGTAGGGCTGAATAAACTTCATCTTATAGAGCAGCAGAATATTATTGATAAGATATTCAGAAAGTGCGATTGCGATCTGAATAATATATATTGTGGGTTGCAGTGTGAGAAGGGCAGCTCTAAACCAGAAATAAAGAGACAGTATAAGTATATATATAGTCTTAAGAATCCTGATAAACATTAAAAGCATTAAAAGCATTAAAAGAGATATGATAGTCGAAGTTAAAATACCGAGTCCGGGAGAGTCAATAACCGAGGTTGAGATTGCAACGTGGCATGTTGAGGATGGTGATATTGTTTCGGTTGATCAGGAGATAGCCGAGATAGAGTCTGATAAAGCAACGTTACCATTGCTGGCATCAAGTGCAGGAAAGATAAAGATAAATATTGCCGAGGGTCAAAGTGCTGAGGTTGGCGCTGTTGCCTGTACAATAGATACTGATGCCGCTGGTGCCGATCAGGAGGATGTAAAAACTGCTGTTTCTGATGTCGCGGAACCTGAAAAAGAGGAAGTGAAAACAGAGCCTGTACATGAGGTTAAGGAGACAAAAATAGATACCGATGCAGATAGTAAGGTTAAGATATCGCCTGTAGCAAAAAGTTATATGAGACATAATAACATATCGGTTGATGATGTCATTAACGGGTTACACAGATTAAGCAGATCTGATGTTGAAGCTGCAATAGCTGCAAAGGGTGCTAAACCAGATAATATAGATAGAGGTGTTACGAGTGAAAGCGATAGTGTAACCGATGATAAGGTTATAAAGATGACATCGTTGCGTAAGAAAATAAGTGAGAGGCTTGTTGCAGTAAAGAATGAGACGGCTATGCTAACCACATTTAATGAGGTTGATATGTCGGCAGTAATAGAGATGCGTAACAGATACGGCAAGAAGTTTATAGATAAACACGGGGTTAAGCTTGGTTTTATGTCGTTCTTTACAAAGGCTGTAACACTTGCTCTTAAGGAGTATCCAATGGTGCATGGCTTTATAGATGGAGAGAATATAGTTATACCAGCAGATAAGCATATTGGTATGGCAGTGCAGACACCAAAGGGACTTATGGTACCTGTTGTTCGCAATGCCGATAAACTAACACTTGATGGAATAGAGAGTGAGATAGCAGCATTGGCAACTAAAGCAAGAACTGGTAAGATTACAATTAATGAGCTTAATGGGGCATCGTTTACAATTACAAATGGCGGAGTGTTTGGTTCAATGATGTCTACACCAATACTTAATCCTCCACAATCGGCAATTTTGGGTCTGCATGCTATTAATGATCGTGCTGTAGTTGTAGATAAGCAGGTTGTAATAAGACCTATGATGTATATAGCATTATCATACGATCACCGAATTATTGACGGGAAGGATTCTGTAGGTTTTCTTGTTAAGATAAAGGAACTTATTGAGAATCCGCTTAATATGTTATTACCATCGGGTAAACCGGAAGATATACTACTGGATTTATAATAAAAAAGGCTGCCTCACGGCGGCCTTTCTTCCAAATACAACTATTAACCCGTTTTAATACGGGAAAATCTAATTATCAAATCAGTTAATAAAACTACTAACTAATGAATTTATACTACCTAAAATGTACTCTATACCCAGAGCTATCACAAAAAATCCTATAGTTCTTGATAGTGCATTAAGTCCTGAAGCACCCAGTTTTTTTAATACAACAGGAGAGAACCTGAGTATCAGAAACGTTACAACAGATACAGCAACTATTGCACACTCTATCATTATCCATCTGCTAAAGCTACTCTCCTCTACATGCATACCAATTAACAGAGATATAGATCCCGGTCCTGCAAGCATTGGTAGAGCCAAAGGGGTAATTGATACATCATCTTTTGATTCAGCATCGTTTTTTACATCCTTATTCATCCCTTTATGTTTGCTAAACTTACCTGTTAGCAGAGCAAATCCGGAGCTGGTAATTATTAATCCTCCGCCAATTCTTAGTGCGGTTATCGATATAGAGAAAAAGCCAATAATGTATGTTCCTGCAAAAAAGAACAGAGTAAGAACAATTAACATTACAAAACTAGCTTTAAGAGCAACTCTCTTTTTCTCCTGATCAGTACTCTCATTCATTAAACCTATAAAAACAGGCATGGTGCCAAAGGGGTTAACCACTGTAAATAACGAAGCGAATACTGTTAAAAAAAATCCCATAATTTTACTGTTTGTTTTATTATTTAGTTCAATGCAAATGTCAGTATTTACAGTAAATGAGAGGTTAATACAGGGTTAAGTGTATCTGAATATATTATTTATTCAGAAACGATGAACTGTATAAAATTTAGCCATTATTTTATGCATGTTTTAACATATCTGCATATATTAGTAGCAAAATACTCGTTGTTATAAACAGAAAATAATACATTTGTATAACCAATATGTTACGATATGAATTTTCTGGAACTTGTTAAGCGCAGACAAAGCGACAGGGCTTACCTGTCTGATGGGATTGATAGAGCTGTTATTGATCGTATTTTGGATGCTGCTCATTTAGCTCCATCTGCTTGTAATGCACAACCATGGCGATTTATTGTGGTTGATCAACCAGATTTAAAAAACGAGATTGCCGATGCTACTTCAGCAAAGGTTCTTGGAATGAATCACTGGACTAAGCAGGCACCGGTTCATATTGTAATAGTAGAGGAATCTGCAAATTTTACATCTAAAATAGGCGGAGTGGTAAAGCGCAGACACTTTCCACTTACAGATATAGGAATTGCAGCAGAACATATCTGCCTTCAGGCAGCAAGCGAAGGCCTCGGAACATGTATGATAGGATGGTTTAATGAGAAAAAGGTAAAACAGTTATTAGGAATACCAAAATCTAAAAGACCTCAATTGATTATTACATTGGGATATCCTTCGTCTGAGACCAGAGAAAAAAAGCGTAAACCTAAAAATCAGATAATTTCTTACAATGGATATTAAACACAGGTTGATGTCGGGTGTGGTTGTAGACAGAAAGCCACTTAAGGAGTTGAATACATTCAGAGTAAATGTTTTTGCTAAGTATTTTACTGAGATTTATAGTAAATATGAGCTGTTAGATGTTCTTAAAAACCCGGAATATAAAGATTTGCCAAAGTTAATTATTGGTGAAGGTAGTAATATTCTTTTCACAAAGAATTTTAAAGGATTAGTTGTAAAACTTAGTAACAACTTTATAGATGAGGCGTATATCGACGATAAATCTGTAACCTTAAGAGTAGGTGCAGGACTTAGTTGGGACGAGCTTGTTAAGCATTGTGTTATTAAGGGCTACGGTGGTATAGAGAATCTATCTGATATACCGGGTACTGTTGGTGCTGCTCCGGTTCAGAATATTGGAGCTTATGGTGCTGAGTTAAATGATGTGGTTTCATATGTAGAGTATCTGGATCTTGACGATTTAGAGGTACATGAAATTAGCCGCAAAAAGTGTAAGTTTGGTTACCGTAATAGTATATTTAAGAATGAGCTTAAGGGACGTGCAGTTATTCTTAATGTAGAACTTGATCTTACAAGAGGTAAGCACGATATAAAACTCGATTACGGAAATCTTCGCGACAGATTAGCAAAGATATACGAAGGAGAGGGAAAGAGTATTGATGATATTAAAGAGGACGAGATACCTCTTCATGATATAAGACGTGCTGTAATAGAGGAGAGAAGGAGTAAGTTGCCAAGCTATAGCGAGCTGGGTAATGGAGGTAGTTTCTTTAAGAATCCGGTTGTATCTGTTGAGCAGTATAATGAGATGAAACAGAAGTTCCCGAATCTTCCTGGTTACGAAGTAGAGGAGGGGATAAAGATTCCTGCAGGATGGATTATTGAGCAGTGTGGCTGGAAAGGAAGAAAGATGGGTAATTGTGGTGTGCATGATAAACAGGCGCTTGTACTTGTTAATTACGGCTTTGCTACAGGACTTGAGATAAAAGAGCTTTCAGATATAATTATGGACGATGTAAAGAGAAAATTGGGTATCCAGATTGAACCTGAAATCAATATTATATAATTAATGATCAGAAGGGTTGTTAAAGAAGATATTCCGGCGGTTAATGCTATCTATAATCAGGCAATAACCGCCGGATTTTGTACTGCCGATACAGTAGAGAAGGATCTGAAGTATACTGAGGAATGGTTTGCAGAGCATTGTATTGACTATACTCCAGCTTTTGTTTTTGTTGAGAAAGAGGAGGTTGTTGGATGGGTTTCGCTTAGTGAATACAGAAAGGGGAGGCAGGCACTAAGGCATACGCTTGAGATAAGTTATTACATTAGAAACGACTATCAGGGCAGAGGAGTAGGAACAATGCTTATGATGCATGCTATTGAGTATGCGCAATTGGCTGGTGTAAAAACACTTATTGCTATACTGCTTGATAAGAATATGTTAAGTATAGCTCTGCTTAAAAAGTTTGGTTTTGAACAGTGGGCATATCTGCCAAATATTGCCAATTTTAATGGTGTAGAGTGTAGCCATCTCTATTACGGTTTACGAATAAACAAGTAGATTATCTTATAATTAACTTACCACTCTTTACTTTTCTGCCATTTTCGTACATTTTGTATATATATAAACCCTGCTTAATACCATTTAAATCAAGTGTATTTCTGTTTGATATAAGTTTTTGTTGCATAAGCTTAATACCTCTTATATCATAAAGTTGAAACAATATATCTGTTTTATCTTTTATGTCGGTATATATATTAACAGTATTGTCAGAAACCGGATTAGGGAATAGTTCGTAACTATTTTCCGGCAGATATAATACAGTGCTGTATTCAGATGTGTATGTTCTGTTATCTGTGAGGTATACAACGGCGTGATATGTATTATTGCCTTTTGCCGGCGATGTATCGGGTATTATCATCTCAAGATATGTTGGCTGAATGGTTTTTATAATACCTTTTTTATTTATGTTTTCGCGGTATATATCAATGCGTTTTACCATATGCAAGCTGCTCAGGTTAATATTTATATTTATGCTTTTATTGCCATTTTCAAGGACATAAAAGCTGTCTATATAACAACTGTTCTTTTTGCTATTTGTATCTGTATATCGGCTTCGCTGGCCTTGAACATTATTCATAACAGGGGCTACAGCAAAGCATGAATTATTAAACTGACCAGATTTAAAGTTAAAGTTTGTAGATGTGGTTGAGTGTATCTTTGTCATAATATCATTGTAGATGCAATATATATTATAACTCTGTGCATTATCAATTTTATTCCATCTTATCTCTATGTCGTTATTGCAGTTTAGTGATGTATTTAGCCCTATGTTTCTGTTTATAGTAAATGTATCTGATATATACTCTTTACCGGATATTACCATTTTTAGTTGAGCTGTTCCTTCTGTCGGAATTTTAGTATTCCATTTGTATAACTCCTTCTCTAAACTAATATCTGATGATATACTATTCCATCCGGAACTATTTATATTGATGTATAAATCTCCTTTAACAGAGTTATTATATGTAGTTTCCCAAATAGCAGTGTAGTCTGTATATGAATATATGTATTTGCTTTCAGATGATGGTGATATCCATTTAAAATTGTCGGATTCAGTATGTTGATATGCTATGGAGTAATTCTGTGAATCGGTAACAATATTGTGAGCGGTTATTGTGATTGTATACTCTCCTTGTTTCGGATTACTTATGGTTATCTGCTCCGTATTGTTAAGTCTGTCAACCCCTCTTGTTGCTTCAGCTGTAAGATCATTAACAGATGCATTGCTATTCAGAACCCACGGTAATACTGTGTTCCCGTCAGGTGTTGTAATCTTTATATCTATATCATTTACTAATGCAATTTCTGAGTTTGGCTTTGATGGTTGATCAATCCATGATAGTGTAATCTTTAATCTGGAGCAGTTAGCGGGGATAGTGAGTTTGTGGTTCTTTGATTCTGATTTATTTACGGTGTTATTAATAAGATGTTTATTCTTAATAGTGTATAGTGCATCTTCGGCATCAAGGCTACCGTAACCACTCATAAAATCAGGTCCCGGAGTATTTATATCCTTTGCAGAGTTTATAAGCACGGCTTTTATCGCAGCTGAGCGAGGCATATGCCCGTATGTCTGGTTATATTGTTGTTGTAATAGTGCAGAAACGCCAGTTGTGATAGCCGCAGAGTTTGATGTTCCTATTGTACTATAAGCTACTATATCGGGCTTTATTCGTCCATCATATGCAGGTCCGCGCGACGAAAAAACCGGTATCTGGTAAAGGTCGTCAATAGCTCCAACAACAATAATATTCTTAGCCATCTTAAAGTTTCCGGTAATAGTCGCATAGTTTTTAATCCCTTTATAATTACCTGTTTCAGGGGTTTCCTGACCTGCATTACCAGCTGAGAATATATGTAAAATTGTAGGATTATCATTACAGAATCTATCGTACATCTCGGCTGTTGAGCCATAGAATGGTTCCGGTTTTGTTCCGTATGAATGGTTCTGTATAGTAATGCTGTTATCAGTAAAATAGTGTGTGTTGTTTGGCGATATATTATTGTAATCGGCAGAACTTAACTGTGATTTTGGTGCAGATCCTTTTGCAAATACAGAGGTATTTCCATGTCCGGCAATTAGGGTTGCCATATCAGTTGCATGATTAGCTATCTCTTTGGCTGCAAATGGAGAATCTATATATTTATTCAACAGATCTATATCGTTTTTATTAAACATCAGATCTTTAACAGATACATTTACCCCTGTGCCATCTATTTGGTTATATGTGGTATGCGCATTATGTATTCTGTTTATATAGTGATTCAGGTCAGGGATCTTACTCTCAGGTTTCGGTTTATTCTCCTCTTTTCCAATATAGAAGATGTTGTTGTTATTTTCCAGATATCTCCTTATATCATCTGTGCTACACTTTAATGTAATATAGTTTGATTCTGTTGATATTATGTTTTTATCCAATCCGGAAAATCGAATATAATCAAGAGCTTTGATTATATCTATAACAGCAATAGTAATGTGCACATCACTACTGTTGTTATAGTTAAAATCCGGAGTGTACTTCCAGTTATTATTAACCAAAACAGAGCTCTTAACATCTCTGTTTTTTACCTGTTTGTATGTAAAATATGCTATGCAATACCTGTTATCTAATATCTTAACAATATTATTTCTGTTGCATTTATTAATAGGTACTTTATGATAGCATATGCTGTCTGTATTAATTATAATATTAGTAACTGTATTATTACTATATCCATATAGTATCTTACTACATGATAGTAGTATCATGAAAATGATTGCAATTGTATATCTGTTCATATCTAGTAAAGGATTTAGAGATCCTCAGGTGAGGGCTAAAATATTAAATATCTTTAATATATATGCAATCCATTATCAATTAAATTGTACAATATCTATTATCTGTTTTAAAAACGATATGATTATAAGAGTTTTATAAACTTTTTGTTTGATATAGTTTTAAGTATGGGTATATCTATATATTAAAAATTGTCTATAACTAAATATATGTTATTTGTAAGTAAAAAATATTAAAATTTTTATTTGTTTTATAATAGACAGATATTCAATGGGTAATAGTCGTTAAAGAGCATTGTGTATTGTTAATTATTTAGATTTTTGTTAAAAAAATGGTGATTATATTTTGTTTTTATAATTAAAAACACATATACTTGCGCTGGTTAAAAATAACCACACCTATAATAGATACTAATATTTCGAGCATAACAGCATAAACCAGTTTATTTAAAGAGACTTTACTTTGGTTAAATATGATATTTAACCCGGGCTTTTATTACCTGAATTACTAATATAAACGAATTGAAAGATGAAAGTTTTAAAAAGAATCAGCCTACTTGCTGTTGTTGCATTAGGTTTAGTTTTGTTTGCTTGTCAAAAAGAAGATGTAAAAACAACTGAGAAGAATGATCTTATTCCTCAGAAAGTTATAGAGAAGATCTCCTCTCTGGAATTGAATACAGATGGTGTTACAAAGAAGTATATTGAGTTTCTTGACGGAACTGGTAAAGAGATGTATATTGTTGAAGGAGATATAGCTATTGATCCTGATAAATTAGATAATATACACCTTTATGATGGTATTACTGGTGAGCAGTATCGCACTCACAATCTGGTTAATGTAACGGGTTCTAAAAGAACTATTACAGTAATTGGTTATACAGGAGGTAGTAATGCACTTACACCTAAGATGAAAACAGGACTTGAGTGGGCAATAAATAATTACAACAGACTAGGTCTTGACCTGAAGTTTGAATTGACATTTGGAACTGATTATGACGATAAAGATATTGTTATATATGTTAAGAGTAATGGTTCTGGAGCTATTGCTGGTTTTCCGGAGAATGGAAATCCTTTCTGGAGAGTAATAGTATACTCTGATATGGATAACTATAACGAGAATGTACTTGAGCACGTTATTGGTCATGAGATAGGTCACTGTATTGGTCTTCGCCACACAGATTGGGCTACAAGACAGAGTTGTGGTGGTTATAGTCCTGAGCCGGCTAATCCTTACGGAGCAGTTCATATACCAGGTACAGGAACAGGTTATCAGTCAGATTCATATATGAAAGCTTGTTTTAATGGCTATGAAAATGGTGAGTTTAATTCTGATGATGTAGTTGCCTTAAAGTACTTATACTAATATTATAAAATTAAAAGCCTGAGGTTAAAATATTATGTTATGAGCCGTCATTTATTGGCGGTTCTTTTTTTGCATAACCGTTAAGTATTTATAAAGATTCTATATAATTAATTATCAATATATCTAAAGGGCTTTATATATATTGTAATTGTTACTGTGTGGATATACTATAAATAGTAGTTTACTTAAAGCGGAATAATTGACCTCTTGTTATATGTTTGAATATTAACTCTTAAGTTGTGATTATGAAAAAAAAACACAATATTGTATATGCCTAAAGGTAGATGGTATAGTTGTTAATAAACAGATTGATTAATACTTATCAAGCCGCATAAACTAATATAAACTAAAATTAATTGAAAAATGAAAACTTTTGGAAAACTAACGTTATTATCTGTGTTGATAATGTTTGTATTTGCATGCCAGAAAGAGGATGCTAATATTGAGAAGAATGAGAATAAAATATCTGATGAGGTTATAGCTAAGGTAGCTGCTTTAGAGTTAAATACCAGCGATATTGAACTAAGAACAGAGACATTTCCTGACGGAACAAGTAAGGATATGTATATTATAGAGGGTGATGTTGCAATTTCTCCGGCTCATCTTAAGAGTATGCAACTGTATGATGGCGTTACTAGCGAACAGTACCGTACTAATAATCTGGTTAATGTATCAGGAGGAAGCAGAACTATAAAGGTTATTGGTTATACCGGATCTGGTTATGCACTAACAAGTAAAATGAAAACATCTTTAAAGTGGGCTATTGATAACTATAATGCTCTTGATATTACATTAAACTTTGAACTAACGTTTGAGGCAAGTACAAATGCAGACATTGTTGTTTACATGGTAAATGGCGGTGCAGGAGCAATTGCCGGATTCCCGGATAATGGAAACCCTTATAAGTGGGTTAAGATGTATTCAGGAATGGATGCATATAATAATAATGTGATTGAGCACGTTATTGGTCACGAGATAGGACACTGTTTAGGTTTCCGTCATACTGATTGGGCAACAAGACAAAGCTGCGGAGGTACCAGCCCTGAGCCAGCTAACCCTTATGGTGCAATTCATATACCAGGTACACCAACAGGATATGATGCAACATCGTATATGAAGGCTTGTTTTAACGGTGCCGAGGACGGTGAATTTAATAACTATGACAAAATAGCATTAGAGTACCTTTATTAATAATACACTGGCTTGTAATGTATTAATATAATATAAATTCAGGGGCTTAATAAGGCCCCTGATCTGTACTTAACAAATAACTTATCCAGTTTTTTGTTAAGAGCATCTCTAAGATCATTATTCTCAATTATATCAACCCCTGTACCCATATTTAGTATCCAACTGGCAAAACCATTAAGATCAGGATTATTGAATCTCATAATTGTATACTCGTTATCCTTCTCTTCTGATACAAAACCATACCAATATTTTGAATCAAATATGTTATTAGCGGTCTCGTTATCTACCTTTATTGTTATTTTATTAAAGATCATATTCTTCTCAACCATTACAATATATCTCTCAAAATCGCTCTTCAGATCTCGGCTGTAATGTTTGTTGGTATGTTTTATACTCTCAATTCTATCAAGTCTGAAATCTCTGAACTCCTCTCTTAATCTGCACCAGGCAATAAGATGCCAGCTCATACCGTAATATAGCAGACTTATAGGTTCAATATCTCTCTCTGCTGTAGTTTGATTATACTTAGCAAAGTATCTTATCCTGATAACCTCTTGATTTATAAGGGCACTTTGGATATCATTTATAAATATCGATTCACATTTTTTGTCATCATGCATATAGTGTAATACATTCATGCATGAATCTATCTTCTCCAACTCATCTTTCTCGGTTGATTTAAGTACCGATCTAACCTTAATAATAGCATCCTGATAGTTTTGGTTTACCTTATTATCTGATAAAAAAGGCATAAGTTTACCTGCAAGAATAAGTGCCGAAGCCTCTGTTGTAGTAAACATTATGGGAGGCAGATAATAATCTTCTTGCAGAAAATAACCAATGCCGGCCTCTGCACCAATAGGAATACCTGCCTCTTCAAGAGCTCTTATATCTCTGTATACAGTGCGTAAGCTGATATCAAACCTGTTGGCAATTTCTTGTGCTTTAACAACTTTTTTTGACTGCAACTGAGTAATAATTGCTTGTAGCCTGTCTGTACGGTTCATACAACTATAGTTTGCTATTATTTTGCAGGCAATTTACACCATCTATATTAATTGTCTACTTAATTATCTCTTTTTTCTTGGCATTGCCATTATATTTTTGTCAGTCATATATTTAGCAAAATTATTATATCCGTTTTTTCTTATATATAATAAACCTGCTTTGCGATCGGAATTAAAAACCACTGAGAAAAGTTTACCAATCAGGTTGTTGATTTTTTTACAGCTGTTAACCCTCTCTTCAGGACAGTCTGCACACGATACATAGTTCTTCTCTTTGCAGCATGTTCTTATTTTACACCAACCTGCTTTAACATTCTCTGCACATCCGGGACATTTACCTGCTCTGTATTTACGGCAATTGCCACAATATAGACCACAATAGGATATAAGTTTAAAATCAGGAGAAACTTCCATTGTAATAGCTTTTTAATACCCGGAACATTAATTGCTCCGGGATAATTTTACATCTTACGTAATCTATTTTATACCAAGTTGTACCTCTGTAATATTATTTGCCGGATTCTCAAAATCGCAATTAATATAAACCTCACGTGATGTTCCTGTAGGTGTTAATCCCTCTTTCTGTATAAACTCCATCATCTGCATGTAGGTAGATCCAAGTTCTTTCCAATCTCCTGTGTGTTCATGGCTTATGCAGTTAAATGCCGATGCCTTTTCAAGAGTAAACTCTCCGTTATTATAGGTTGTACCAAATGTTGCAACAGGCAAACAGATTTTAAGGGTAAATTCGGTATTAGGATTTGATGGATCTCCGGCAGCATCCTCATATATCCAATATTGAGGTCCGGTAGGGTGTAGTCCGTTATCTATAGCCTCTTTTACCAAACGCTTAGGTGTCTCGCCAATATAATTTACCATATTGGTCATACTTGTTCTGCCTTTATGTACAAGCAGTGTCATTTCGGGTGCAATTTTCTTAATCATAATGTCTATTTTTTATTATTTAACGGTGCAATATTAATAGGCAGTAGTGACAACATTATGTCAGTAGGGTGACACAAAAGATATATTGTTTAAAAAAAATTGCCGAAATCTTTAGTTTCGGCAATTAATCTATATTGTATCTGTTAGTATGCTATATCTCTCCCACAATCTCTCTGCGATACTCAGTTCCATTGGGACCACCCGTGTCGGTACATCCCAGAGTTACTTTTCCTCCGGCAGGAATATTTATCTCATCATCATACTCGCCAGAATTCACCCACTTTCTCCAATAGGTTCTTATTATTACAGAATATTCTCTGTGAGGGTTGCGATTAATAAGATACTGCATCTTTCCGGCATTAGGATAATCGCAGTCGCCGGAGACAATAATCATAGTGTTAAACTCTGTTTTTGTCGTGTGTTCTTTTATATCCTTTTCCATAACCTAGAATTTAAATTACAGTTGCATTTTCTAAATATCCTGATTATGTGTTAAATATAAGGATTAATAATATAAAAGTCAAATATGTTGGTTTGCATATCTTATTGAAATGCAAATAATTAAAATGTTTTGATGACTACAGAGATAACTATATAGGTAATGAAATATATCAGGGAGATAATAATAAATATGCTTGTAACGCTTTTAGACGCTAGCTTTTTAATATACGATGTAATAATATAAATGCACCATATTATGACAATTGTACTCAACAATATTACAGAAGTATATTTTGATAAACAGACTAGTATAGCTTCAGGAATTGCAGCACAGATAACTATAAAAAAGATGCTGTTAAATGATATTTGACTGTTATATCTTATAAAAACAGACTTTATGAGATATGATTTAACCAATATAGAGAATACTGTACCAGCCAAATATCCTGTAAAATATGATAGAAGTATCTTTATATTACCGTTGTGTTTAGTAGCAAGGCAAAAGATATTTAAAGAGGCAATAAGTATAGATATGATTGTTGCAAACAGAACATTATGCTTGACACTAAACTTATATTCAGATAATTTCCAGGGCGTTAATATATTACTTATATATACCATTTATGGCTAAGATACTCTAATCAATATTCTTAAAATCGGCTGTAATATCATCAAAGTCGTATCTGTTTGGCCAATTTTGTTCACTGCACAAATTGTTTATGCGATCTACTCTTGCAGTAAAATTCTGTTTTATGCCATTGCTTGCAATAAATGTTATAGCCTCTCTGAACGATTTTAACATGCTGGCATAGAATGTTTCTGCTACCCACCTGTTTTGTCCTCTGTATGTCTGAGCAATCTCAATATTATACAGCATTACATCGGCAATAAGATGCGATTCAACACCAATTGTAAGAAAGTGTTTAATAGCTTTTTGGGCAACAGATCTGCGCATTTTTGCTCTTCTGCCTCTTATAGGAAAGTACTCTTTTGATATCTTAACTTTACACTCATCAATAAGTTTATCCTCGTTAGGATTAAATGCAAAATCGTAATAAACCTTTACATCCTTAAACTTTGTATATAGTTCAATAACCTGCTCTTCAAGCTGCTCTTTGGTGAGCTCTTTTACATATTTTTTCAGATCTCTTTTACTCATTATCAGATGTAATTTATTAGGCAAAAGTAGCAAGAAACTGTTTAGAATCTATCCTTAAATCTTTTTTGCTATAAAATTATTTAAATATACATGGGTTGTTTCAGAGGTAATAGTTGTCAAAGCAGAGAAGTATTACAACCTTCTCTGCAATGATTTATTGTTAATTAGTACTGAATTTAAGATCAAAATCTTTAATCATCGGGAAACCATATCTGTCTCTGTTAAACATTGTATGAAAATTCATGTGATATCTTGTATCGGACTCAAGCTTTACCTTTATTCTTAGTTTAGTCTTATCATTATCTATCCACTCAAGTTTCATCTCTGGTCTTTTGCCTTTTTTTGTTATACCATAGCTGCGCATAGGACGATCATATACAATAATAATCTCCTTTAAGTCTGTACTCACATCTTTTGAACCATTAGCCAGCGAGCTGCTTACTATTTTTGGACAACTATTAAGGTACTCTTTATACATAGGAGCTACTGTTAACGAATTATGCAACGTTACAATATCAGGCATGATATCCTCAAATGTACTGTATTTATCTCTGTTTGCAGAGTAACGCTCAAGAGCATCATATAACTTATCAATCCATAAAAAACCTCTCGCTTTTTCGTGCTTAATCATAGACTCTATTCTTGCAGGTTCAGCACCTTCATCTTCAAAATACCTTATTGTTGATGCTCTTACAAGTATCTCATTTATCATTGTTTTTGCAGTACCATACGCCTGTCTTCTCATAATATCATTAACCTTACTGTATATCTTTTTAGCTTTATCTTCCATCTCAGGATAGAATTTATCGCCCATAGGATTACAGAATGAGTGACAAAACTCATGAACAAGTGTGTGCTTTTGAGCATTCATATATACCGGATACCCCAGACTATCGGTTTTCCATGCACATATTATAGAGTACGCACTCTCTTTTCCTGATATGTCTTTTACTTTTGGACCATAGTTACCCATATTTATAAAACTCAGAACAACATTGTATTCACCTTCTGGCTCGTAACCAAAGAATTGTTTAAACCATTTAAGATTAATTGTACCCGATATCTCCTGAAATCTTTTTTCAGCAATACCGTATATCTCTCTTTTGCTTTGGTAGAAAGTTCCGAAGTTACTAACCTTATAAAAATCATTAAGATGAGTCATGAATTTATTCAGACTTTTTCCCCATCTTCCATCAAGGTTATCTCTGGTTACATCTTTGTTAAATAGTACAGTACCATTCTCAATTGATATATGAACTGCCAATGACATTATTGCATCGTATGCTACGCCTCTCATTTTACGAAGCTTTTTAGCCATCTTTACCACTTTATGTTTCTCAAAAGGTTCAAAGTATGTGTCAACAGAATCGGTATACATCTTTATACTGTTATTCTGATACTCTCTTGCTCCGGATAGTCGGAATACAACGCTAAGCAACTCTGTACGTTCATCGAATTTAGGTTTTAGGTTGTTCTTTTGGGCATAGGTAGTATAACACATAGCTATGCTTGTTAATAGGATAAAAAGTTTTTTCATATATCTAAATTTGTTTTTAATAGGTCATATGGAACTCGCATAATTTAGTCATCCTCGTATGTGTGAGTAACCATTCTCATGCTTCGTTTCATTTAAGATAAATTAATTAGTAATTAAATATTCAGAGATGCAATTAGCTATATTGTTATCTCCTTATTTAATTAAGGAGGCAAACTTTATATTTGAAAAATATCTACAGAGCTATACTTTCTGCTTCTCTGTTTATTAGTAGATGCTCTTTTCTTAATGTGTTGCTCCTTTTTCTCAATACTTCTATACAATGGTGGTTTTTGAGTTATCATTAAATAGTTATTCAGAATCTCTTTAGAATACTAAATAGTCAGAATAAAAGACTACTAATGCGTACTAAAAAAGTGTATTATAATATAAGTGCCAAATAAATTTGCATTTTTTACGAAATAACCTATTTAGGGATATCTTTTATGTGTAAAAAACTACTAATGTGTTAAGATATATACTGTTTGGTCAGTGAAAATATTATTTACATATGAACAACAGTTTGCTATAATTATCTATATTTGAGTGTTTATAAAACCCTTATATTATCTATGAAGCAGTATCTGAAAATCTATACAATTATACTAAATATTGTACTCTGTTTTATAACTACAAATATTGCAGCACAATATACAATAGAAGAGCGTAACAGAGTTGTAGATAGCCTCTATTCAGTGTTTAACACAAACAACAAACCCGGCTGTTCTGTTGCAATAATTAATGATGGCAGAATAGTATATATGAATAGTTTTGGACTTGCTAATATAGAGCATAAGATTCCTGTATCAGACTCAACACAATTTTTTCTGGCATCGGTTACAAAACAGTTTACAGGTTATAGTGTTGCTAAATTAATTAATCAAAAAAAGCTGAATTATAATGCCCCTGTTAGCAGATATCTGCCAAAAGAGAATGTTCTGTGGGATTCTGTTAAGGTTAGCAATCTGATACACCACACATCGGGTGTTTGGGATTGGCCATATCTGTTTATTGCAACCGGACATGACTTTAACGATGTAGCTGATAGAGGTAAGATATACAGGTTAATTAAGAGTCAGAGAGAGTTTAGTTTTCATGTTGGTAGCAGATACCAGTATACATCATCAAACTATATGTTACTTGGCGAGATAGTAAAAAGTGTTGTAGATACCGGTTACTATAACTGGATGAGAAGAGAAGTGCTTGAACAAGCAGGTATGTATAAAACGGTATTTCAGAAGCGTAGTACAGATATCATAAAAAACAGAGCCAATGGTTACCTGTTTAAGAATAACAGATATCAGCGAACAACCAATAACCTTGGTGCTGTAGGTACAGGATTTATATACTCTAATATAAAAGATATGGCAAACTGGATGTTATATCTGCTGAACGATGACTCTGATATAGCAAGGCTGATGTTTAAAAACGGACAACTTAATAGTGGTAAAGATGTACCATATGCCTTTGGATTAATAAAGAGAGGCAGCAATACATATTGGCACGATGGTTATATGCAGGGATTCAGAACAGTGACTATACTTAATAAGAGCAAGAATTTTGCTATTGTTCTGTTAAGTAACTCGGGGTCTAACCATATAGTACGTTCAGCATTTACTGTGGCAAACATGTATATTAACGATACCATTCCATATAAACAGATAGATAACTACAGGCAGAGGTTTATAACAGAACCAAAACGCAGATCACGAACTACCGAAGATACGGAGTATGGCGAAGATATTAAAGATCTGGAGGGTGTGTATCTGAATAACCAACTTATGATAGCATACAGGATTTATATTAAAGAGAATATACTTTTTGCTGCAACGGCAGCCAATAATATTAAACTGAAACCGGTAAAAGATGATCCATATAAATTTACCACAGACAGGTTTATGTTGGGTAATATTGTCTTTATTCGCAATAAGCATGGCAAGGTAACAGGATTTAGTATAAAACAGAGACGTGATAATGAGATAAATTTTAAGAAGATAGAGGATAAATAGTGAAACAAAGTATAAGAATAATTGATTAACTGCTGGTTATATATGACAATTAAAAGATAACTATAAAAATATGAAGAGATACTTTATAAAATATTTTGTGTTGCTGATAGTGTTTAGCTCACTGTATGGCATATTATCAGGTTTGTTAACTATATTTTCATTGCGACTATATGATATATTCTTTACAGATGATGTCTCTTTAAGCAGAGGGCAGGAAATTATTTACTATATGAGTACGTATGTAATATATCTTATAAATATAATAGCTGCAATATTTGTAATATTTGATCTTAAAAAGTTAGGTGTTAAATCCGTTCCTGTTATATTGTTAACCCTTTTTGCATATCCAATAGGAATACTTCTGACACTTATATTAATTAATACAAAAATAGAGAGATAATGACTGATATACTATTCAAAAGACTGATAAATAAATATGCTATCCTTCTGGTTATAGGTATGGCATATCCTTTCGTAATTAATATGACAATGAGTTACCTGAACACTTTTACAGAGGTTTCAGATTCAATTGTTTTTTCAACACTTTCCTATTCAATTTATGTTTTTCAGCTGATATTAAATATTATAACATCAATAATTGTTTATAATGATATGAAGAACTTCAGGACAAGAAGTAACTTTATAGTTATAGTATCGCTACTGTTCTCGATAGTAGGTGTTGTAATGTTTTTGTTAATGGCAGGCAGAGAGCTTAAAACATCGCAAATGCCACCTGAAATAAAATAGATTTACTGGCTGAAACGAAGCATAGGTAGAGACTTTTCCTATATGAGGGAATGTTGAAATGCGAGTTCAATCAGATCAGTGAAAAATAATTTAATGGTTTTATGATTCGGATTAGTAATACGTTACGGGCTGAAGGCCCAGTTTAATATAGCCCTATGCAACGCGTAGGGCCGTTAGTAGAATAGTAAAATCTGTAAGTGCAGGTTAAATGAACTATCAATTATATGATTTATGTTATTTGTCCGTTATGTGTAGTCAAAATGTAAAGTTCCCGATTCAGCTGCAACAGACAATTATTTGTGGATGATAAATTAAATATATTTTAGAACTAATTAAAAATACATATAAATGAAAAGAATATTAATAGCAATCCTGATAGTTATATCTGTATCGGGATATTCACAGACAAAAAACTTTATAGATCAGAACTATATTGAGGTAACAGGAAAAGCTGAGATGGAGATTATCCCTAACGAGATATATGTTAGTATAAAACTAAATGGTAAAGATCTTAAGAAAATAGGTACAGTTGAGCAGGTTGAGAAGTTAATGTTTGATAAACTTAACAATCTGAACATTGATGTAACTAAAAACCTTGTTATAAAGGATATGGCAAGTAATCTTAACAGCCACTGGATAAAGGCATCAAATATAAATATGACTAAAGAGTATCAGTTACTGCTTACTGATGCCAACAAAGTGGTATCTGTATTCAGAGAGCTTCAATCAGCAGGTATATCAGATATATCGGTAGACAGAGTTGAACATTCAGAAATAACCAAATACAGACAAGATGTTAAAATAGAGGCGATAAAAGCTGCTAAAACAAAAGCAGTGTCTTTAACATCTGCAATAGGACAGACTTGCGGAAGAGCACTGTATATCCAGGAGCAGAATGGAGATATTTATAGAAGAGGTTATATGTCGTCAAATGTTTTTATAGATGTTAAAACAGACAATAGAGATCTTGATATAGAATTTGAGAAGATAAAACTACAGTATACCGTTTTGGTAAAGTTTGAGCTTAAATAAATTTTATCGGTGATTTTACACTGTGTATGTTTATGAAAATGGTGTTTGGTAAACAACATATATACATCTTGACAGTAAAAATACCTATGCAGAGAATAGATAGATGAATTAAGTGAAGGTATTTTATGGTAAGATGAATAAATAATGATATCAGTAGAAGGTTTTTTGTTATTAGAACAGTACCAGAAAGGGAACTTATATTCTCTTGATATCCAAAACTGTTCATCTGAAAGATTAATGAAGTTTTTCTGATACCATTTTCTTTTCATCTGATGACTGTTTTTGTTCTTTTGAAGCTGATTTTTATTCACCGGAACACCATATTTTTTGTCTGGATACACAACTTTTGTTGTTCTGATGGTAAAAACTGTTCATCTGGAGAGATTATTAAATTCTTCATAATCTAATACTTTATTCATTCTATTCAGGTTTAGTTATTACTGTTTTTTATACGCATTTTGTTATTTGGCTATAGATAATTTGATATATTGTTAAAAGGTGATATATATCACTTTATTAATCAGGTTATTGACTTTTAAAGTTTATTAACATAACTTGTGTGTAAACCAATAATAAAACTTTATGGAGTATTCAGAAGGTTATAACTTGTTAGTTGATAAAATTAAGGCAATAGATGATAACGACGTTGCACCACTCTATATGCCATCTGAAAATCTTTCAAGCGAAGGACAAACACTATATCATTGGGCTATGGAAGATAAAGATAATCTGATAAAAAGAGGTATAACACTAGAACAGATAAACGACCTGCATAATGGGAGTGAGGCTCTTCTTACCGCTGAGGCAATCTGGAGACATAAACTTGAATCTACACGTGAGTATTCAAAGAAATGGTCAACGGAACTGCCGGATGCACTTAGTTTAAGAGACGAAGCTATTGTTACATTCAGATATGCTTTCAGAAAAGATGACGATCTGCTTGCTAGTATAGAAGATATAAATTCAGGAAGTACACAGCCTGATCTTGTTTCTGATCTTCATGAGTTGCATCTGTTGGGGACAAAACATATAAATAAACTTAAAGCAATTGGTGCTGAAGAGGAGATACTTAGCAGGCTGAATGATAAGGGTAAAAGCATGGCCGATCTTCTTGCAAATATTACAGGTGAAAGAATGAAGAAAGATGAAAGTAAGGTTATAAGAGATAAAGCCTTTACATATCTTAAAAATGCCATTGATGAGGTAAGAGCCTGTGGTAAATTTGCTTTCAGAAAGGATCTAAACAGACTTAAGGGTTACCGAAGCAAATATAACCGTGCTAAATACCTTAAACGTAAACAAACTGCCGAGGAGAGTAATTAACGAATATAATAGGTAATATATCAGATAATGTTTGTACAAAAAACAAAAGGTTTACAGGAAACTGTAGACCTTTTGTTTTTTCATACAGTAGGTATTTATTATTATTATCTTTGTGTATATATTTATGCACTATATGCCGGTTCTGTACTAAATACTGAGTAAAGCGAAATATCATAACATAAGCCACAAACATGTTTTTTAATTAAATGTTGCTAACATATTGGCAACATGTATATATAGCTTAATAATAAAACCTATTTAACATGACATTTATAGAGAGATACTATAAACTTGAACTAATATCTATGCTAATAAAACAGAAAAGAACAGGCTCTTCTGCCGATTTAGCAGAGAAAGTTGGCATTTCAGAGAGGCACCTACGCAGATATCTTAACGATTTAAGAGATTTGGGAGCACATATTGAGTTCTGTAGATACCGAAATTCATATGTATATACAAAACCTTTCAGTCGTATACTGGGAGTGTCAGATAAAGATATGGAAAAAATAAGAGGAGGTTTTTTATCAAACGGACAAAATATGGCAGTCTCACCTAATATCTTTAACCCATGTAGTACTACCCCGAATACCGAAAAGGGATAATAGAGTAGGTGATAATATTTAATTTTAAACAGAATGGAAAGGATTAAAAAGTTTGAGGATTGTAAGATTGAGAATCTTAAAAAAATTAAAGGAGGTAGCCAATTGGGGTCTTTCTTATTAGGAAGATCTTATACTTATACTGAAGATGATGGTGGAGATAAAATTGTATTGGACAGAAATGGGGATTTTATCAAACTGGTCACAAACACAAGCTCTTGGTTTAATAGAGACTAATTTAATTAAAGCATTCAAATATTTGAATGCTTTTTAAATAAATTTTATTATAAGAAGTATGAAAATAGTCCTTTCTGTACAAAAGAATGATTATTATTCTAATTCATTTTGGCGGATAAAAAGCATCATTACCATAGTATTTGTTCTGATTGTTAATAATTGTAATGCTAGAGAAGACTATTACAATATATTGAGGGAAGCGGAGCAGTGCATAATAGACAATAATCTTGATTCATCATTATACTATTATGATAAAGCTTTTTTAACATATAATTATCCTTTCGTAAGGGATATAGTATCAGCGGTACATATAGCGGGTTATTTAAATAACACCGTTGTATTCGAAAAATATATTATACTGCTTGCGAAAAAAGGAGTGAGCATGTATGATATTAAATTAATTATAGGAAAATTTATCAGTAATGATAAAGCAGATAGCTTGTTAGCAAAATGTAATAATTTAGTCAAACATTTTGATAACTCTATTGATGAACAGCTATCTCGGATGTTTAAGGTGTTGGATATCAATAACCAATTATATGTGATATATGGTAAACGTAGAAATGAACTTCATAAGATAAAGAATCACATTGAAATATTAGACTCAACTTTAGCTTCACGATACATACGGTATGTCAGAGAATATGGTTATCCCACAGAACATAGGGTTGGATTAGGATCTTTAGTTATTATAAAAATTGGTAAAAAAACACAATTTAAAAAATATGCAGATGTAGAAGAGGTAAATAATATAGAAATATCTATACCTAAAAACAAATCAATATTATGTCTTACGCCTAATGGTAATGTCACTAAATCAGTACAATTACTATCCAGAAGAGGAAATGGTTTTTTGTGGCATCTTGATATTAAAAAATATAAAGAATTAGATAATATTTTAACTAAAGGGATTGATTCTTTATGTGTATATCCTGAATTTTATGCTTCGTGTCTTGAAAGACATGGTGTTGATTATGCTCTTGCCTGGCAATCTGAATTAAATCAAAAATATAAATTCGATCTAAAAAAAATAGTTCATGATCCGAAGGTTATGGATGTCAATAAAAGACGTGCAAAGATAGGATTGAGAAGTGTTGAAATGGATATAAAGTTGTTTAATGCAATTGCAAAGCTGGAGAACTTAAAGTACAAAAAGTGTTTTTCAAGAAAAAGTAAAGTAAGAAATTTGTTGTTTAGATCACTTTTTATATCAAAAATACCTTAGTTCATGATATTAATAGGTAGTATACAGAATGATCGTTCGACCAATGATGTAATTGATTGGTTGAATTATT
>DKJY01000040.1 GCA_002454955.1 Bacteroidales bacterium UBA6680 | reverse complement strand
TTAACGGAAACAGAGCAGTTCGGAAACGTCCAAACAATCAATCAACAAAAATCAACACCATTCAAATTTAAACCATAAACAATTTTACAGAAAAACAAAAAGCAGCGATTGCTGCTTTTTACAATATCACCGTTTAAAATGGAGCATCATCAAAACCTGCATTAGCTCCAATGTCATTACCAAATCCTCCTGAATCAAATCCAGAAGGATCATCTTTCATATCATTCATCGAGGAATTATTAAGTTTAGAGCCGAATGTTTTCACTACTTGGTTTTCCTCTCCAAATCCACTAAACTCATCTAGCGACTCCTCTAAATCAACGAACTTGGCCAATTCATTACGGAATCTAAGCTGCACTGTATCAGTTGCACCATTACGGTGTTTCGCAACTACTATCTCAGCAACACCTTTCAAAGAGTTACCCGCTTCATCTTGATCTTGTCCGTAATATTCTGGACGGTGGATAAACATAACCATATCTGCGTCCTGCTCAATTGCACCAGATTCACGAAGGTCTGATAACTGAGGTTTCTTGTCTCCCCCACGAGTCTCAACAGATCGGTTAAGCTGAGAAAGCGCTATAATAGGAACATTTAACTCCTTAGCAATACCTTTAAGCGATCTGGAAATCATACTTACTTCCTGCTCTCTATTTCCTTTTGTTTCAGGAGGACCAGTCATAAGTTGCAAGTAGTCAATAATTATTATCTCAATATCATACTGTTGCTTTAATCGTCTAGCTTTTGCTCTAAATTCAAAAATAGAAATCCCTGGTGTATCATCAATATATATTGGTGCATTCTCTAGATTCTTTATCTTGGTTTCAAGTTGCGTCCACTCATGCGGAGCAAGAGTTCCCTTCTTCAATTTTTCGGACTGCAACTCCGTTTCACTAGCTATAATACGCATAACTAACTGAACAGCGGCCATCTCAAGTGAGAATACAGCAACACCTTTACCGAAACCAACCGCAATATTACGTGTCATTGACAGAACAAATGCTGTTTTTCCCATAGCAGGACGAGCAGCAATAATCAACAAATCAGAAGGTTGCCATCCAGAAGTAAGCTTATCAAGCTTTGTAAAACCGGAAGGGACACCACTCAAGCCATCACCTTTCTTAGAAGCATCCTCAACCATTTTAACAGCCTGTTTTATAAGAGGATTCATCTTTGATATCTCTTTCTTGATATTTCCCTCAGCAATCTTGAATAGTGCACTCTCAGAATAGTCCAGTAGATCATCAACATCAATAGAGTCATCAAATGCTTTATTCTGAATATCAGATGAGACTCTTATAAGCTCGCGTTGAATATATTTTTGAGCAATTATTCGTGCATGAAACTCTACGTGCGCAGCAGATGCCACCATAGAAGTCAACTGAGTAAGATAAGCTGGTCCCCCAACTTCGTCTAGTTTACTCTTACGACGCAACTCCTCTGTTACTGTAAGAAGGTCAATTGGTTGAAGTGCATTGGACAAATCTATTACCGCTTGATATATCACTTTATGACTATCTTTGTAAAAACTCTCAGGTAATAAGATATCCATAATACCAATAACAGCATCCTTTTCAAGCATTATTGCACCAAGAACAGCTTCCTCAAGATCAACTGCCTGTGGTGGTATTATACCTAACTCTGGATTTATAGCAGGTTTCTTGCTATTATATTTTCTCTGCTCAGCCATAAAAAATAAGTTTGCACAAAAGTAAATAATAGAATTATGGTTATTACTAAATATTCAAATCTATTTTAAACAACAATTCAAACTTTATTAACACATTGTTGATAACCATATATTATTCTATTTTTCAAATATTTAACAAACAACAAAAATAGTAAGAAGATAGATAATATACATATACACTAAAACTTGTTTTTAGAGTTATATCATAGACACTATCTTTATACAAAAAAGAGTTAATTATGATACTTTACCCTAATGCAAAAATAAATCTTGGATTGTACGTTACAGAGAAGCGTAACGATGGATTCCACAATATAGAGACAGTATTCTATCCGATAAATATTACAGATATATTAGAGATTAATATCAATGATAGTATAAAGGAGGTACAATTTACAGTTACAGGAAACAATTTAAACATCAAACCTGAAGATAATATTGTTTTAAAAACATACAATATAATTAGGGATAAGTATAATATTGATCCTGTAAACATTCACCTTCACAAACAGATACCAAGTGGTGCTGGTCTAGGTGGAGGATCTTCTGATGCAGCTTTTATGTTAAAAGGATTGAACAGTATATTTAACCTTAACATACATGAAGATGAGTTATGTGATATTGCTGCATCACTAGGGAGTGACTGCCCGTTCTTTATAAAAAACATACCAATGTATGCTTCCGGAAGAGGAGAACTACTCTCTGCTTATAATATTAATTTGGCAAATAAATATATTGTAGTTATAAAACCTGATCTGTTTATAAGTACACCAAAAGCATATTCAAGAATTAAACCACATATACCTGAAAATGATATAAGAGAGATATTAAAAAACGATATTACAGACTGGAGAGAAAATGTAAAAAATGATTTTGAAAATACTCTTGACAGGGTTAAAGACAAAGACATATTCTTTATAAAGGATACTTTATATAAATATGGCGCTGACTATGCATTAATGAGTGGATCAGGATCTAGTGTATTCGGAATATTCTCTGAGCTTCCTCCTTTAATAAAAGAGTTCAATAATTTCTTTTGTCAAACGACAATACTTCAATAAAAAAGGGGAACCAAACGGCTCCCTTTTTTAGTATATTATTCGAATTTCATCATTAATGTCCCCTTTGGTATTCTTTCACCAATATTAACATTAATCTTCTTCACTTTACAACTCTTTGGAGCTAAAATAGTATTCTCCATTTTCATTGCTTCAAGAAGCAATATTGGATCGCCTTCGTTAACAGAATCTCCTTCTTTAACTAATAGCTCTACTACTGTACCTGGAATAAATGAAAATAACTCATTATCATCCGGATTACTCCATTTCTTTCTGTTTTGGTAAACACGATTCAATTTCGTTTTATACGTAGATCCCTGAACAACAATCTCATGCATCTCTGTAGTCAAACCAAAATCATCATTATGATTACCTCTGATCACATTATCTTTAGATTTTGACATATTCAGAAATTTTTAGAATGGAGGAACTCCATGTTTACGTTGTGGACGATCTACCTCTTTATTTACAGAAACTTCAATTGCATGCAGTAAGAATTTACGTGTTTCTGATGGCTCAATAACTGAGTCAACATAACCTTTGGCTGCTGCAACATATGGATTCGCAAACTTATCCTTATACTCCTGAACTTTCTCCTGACGTAATTTATCTGGATCCTCAGCAGCCATAATCTCCTTACGGAAGATAATATTTGCAGCGCCCTCTGGTCCCATAACCGCAATCTCAGCAGTTGGCCATGCAAATACAAAATCTGCACGTAGGTGACGTGAGTTCATTGCAATGTAACCACCACCATAAGCTTTACGCATAATAACTGTAATTTTTGGTACAGTAGCTTCACTATAAGCATAAAGTAGTTTTGCACCATGTCTGATAACTCCTGCATGCTCCTGATCAACTCCCGGAAGGTAACCTGGAAGATCCTCAAGAGTAACGATAGGAATATTAAACGCATCACAGTAGCGAATAAAACGAGCTGCTTTATCTGATGAATCACAATCAAGTACACCCGCAAGAACAAGTGGTTGGTTTGCAATAAATCCAATAGTTTCACCATTAAGTCTACCAAATCCAATAACAATATTCGCTGCCCAGTGCTCCTGAACCTCAAAGAACTCAGAATCATCAACTAACGCACAAATCACATCACGAACATCGTATGGTTTTGATGGATCATCTGGTACTATATCTTCAATCTTAATTGTTTTGCTTGGCAATTTTGGTTCGAATCGACGAGCCTTACGTGAGTTATTCCAAGGAATATATGTAATAAGCTTCTTAATTTGCTCAAAACACTCCTCTTCACTCTTAGCGTAGAAGTGAGCATTTCCTGTTACCTCACTATGAACACGTGCTCCACCAAGATCCTCCTTAGAAATTTCTTCTCCAAGTACAGTCTTAATTACGTCTGGTCCTGTAATAAACATATTAGATATGTTATCAACAACAAAAACAAAATCTGTTAATGCTGGAGAATATACAGCACCACCTGCACATGGTCCTAAAATTACAGATATCTGAGGAATTACTCCAGAAGCCATTGTATTTCTGTAGAAAATCTCACCATATCCTGCAAGAGAGTTTACACCCTCCTGAATTCGAGCTCCACCTGAATCGTTAATACCAATTAATGGAATACGCATCTTCATAGCGTGATCCATAATTTTTGTAATTTTACGAGCATGCATCAATCCTAACGAACCTCCTGCAACTGTAAAATCCTGAGCAAAAATTGCAACAGGAGCACCATAAATAGTACCTGTACCAATTATTACTCCGTCACCGTGAAGAACCTTTGATTCCATTCCGAAATCACGTGCTTCATGTTCTACAAAAAGATCATATTCGTGAAACGAATCTTCATCAAGTAAAGCTATAATTCTTTCGCGAGCTGTAAGTTTACCTATAGCTTTTTGCTTTGCTATAGCTTTCTCTCCACCTCCCTGAAAAACTTCTTCTTTCTTCTTTTTTAACTCAAGAATCTTCTTTTTTAAAGGCATAACTTAATAAGTTTAGTTCTAATAAAAACCTCCCCAAATTAAACATTCAGAAAGGAATTTGACCATGCAAGATTACAAAAAAGAATCTTGGTAGAAAAATTTTAATAGAAAAAACAGCATATTACATAATACAAAATATTGATTACAAGCACCTAAACTATTTAGGTGCTTTTCTGTATAATAATATACTAATAAGCATGAAAATTATGTTAGGTACCCATACTCCAAACTTAGGTGACAAGGTACCTCCAACTGCAAACATCGTAGTAAATCGCATAAATAAAACGTATGCAAAACTAAGAACAAGCCCCATACCAATATTAAGCCCCATACCACCTCGTTTCTTTTTAGAAGATAATGCCGCACCAATAAATGTTAATATAAATGTTGAGAATGGATATGCCCATCTTGTATACTTCTCAATCTCAAACTCCTCAATATTGGTAACCCCTTGCATTTTCTGATCTTCAATAAATTCATCAAGCTCTGTATTAGTCATTGCCTGAACAATCTTTGCCCGAATCTTAAAATCCTTTGGAGTGATATTAAGTGTAGTATCTAACGAATGACCTGACAGAACAGTTTCTTTTCCTGATTCATCAAATTTACGCAGATAATAATTTCTTAACCCCCACTTATTCTTTGTTGTATCCCATTTGGCATAATCACACATAATCTTACTGTGTAATCGCCCATTCTCAAATTTCTCAACAGAAAATTTATGAGCTATATCTGAGTATGTATTATAATTTGATACATATATAAATACCCCTGGCTCTATTTGTCTGTGAAAATCAACCTCCTTATTACTGTAATTTGGCTTTATATATGTCCACTCAAACTCAAGTCGTTTTTTATTTGCTGGAGGTATAATATAACCTGACAAAACAAACGATAGAGATCCTATAAACAGTGCTGATAAAAAGTATGGCCAAAGTAATCGTTTAAAACTAACTCCGGCAGCCAGAGCGGCAACAATTTCTGTATTATAAGCCAACTTTGATGTAAAGAAAATAACCGATATAAATATGAACAGCGAGCTGAACATATTCGCAAAAAACGGAATAAAGTTCAGGTAATAATCAAACATTATAGCCTTCCAAGGGGCATTATGTTCGTAAAAATCATCCATCTTTTCGGCATAATCAAACACCACAGCTACACTAATAATAAGACCTATTGAGAAGAAATATGTTCCAATAAACTTCTTAATTATATACCAATCTAGCTTACCTATCATTAATCTCATAAACGTTGCGATAGCTTTTTAACCATAATATTTTTCCAGGCACCAAACTCTCCACTCTCAATCTTCTCTCTTGCCTCATTCACTAACCACAAATAAAACGATAAATTATGAATACTTGCAATTTGTGGTCCTAAAAGTTCTTTTGCAGCAAAAAGATGTCGCAGATATGCCTTTGAGTAAAATGTATCTACATAAGACGTGCCATTCGGATCAATTGGAGAATAATCATTCTTCCATTTTTGATTTTTTATGTTAATTATCCCTTCACTGGTAAACAGCATACCATTCCTGCCGTTACGTGTTGGCATAACACAATCAAACATATCAACACCTCTGGCAATACCTTCAAGAATATTTACAGGCGTTCCCACTCCCATCAAATATCTGGGCTTGTCTTTAGGTAATACCTCGTTAACAACCTCAATCATTGCATACATATCCTCAGTCTTTTCACCAACTGATAATCCACCAATAGCATAACCTTCGCGATCCATAGTCATTACATGCTCTGCAGATTCGCGTCTTAAATCAGGAAAAACCCCACCTTGAACAATAGGAAACAGCGTTTGCGAATGCCCATACAAAGACTCTGTAGCATCAAAGTGCTTCACGCAACGTTCAAGCCAATGTTTAGTCAATTTAAGTGAATCTTTAACGTACTTATACTCTGCATCTCCAGGAGGGCATTCATCAAAAGCCATCATTATATCAGAACCAATCATACGCTGAATGTCCATTACATATTCTGGCGTAAACAGATGTTTTGATCCATCAATGTGCGATCTGAATATTGCTCCTTCACGAGTAAGTTTACGATTCTCTGCCAAAGAGAAAACCTGAAATCCACCACTATCCGTAAGAATAGGTCTATCCCAATTCATAAACTTATGTAAACCACCCGCTCCTTTTATAATATCCATTCCCGGACGTAAATACAGGTGATATGTATTACCCAATATAATTTGTGCGTTAATATCGTCTTTAATTTCGTGCTGATGCACCCCTTTCACAGTGCCAGCAGTACCTACTGGCATAAATATTGGTGTCTGTATTTTACCGTGATCAGTGGTTATCTCCCCTCTTCTGGCATTCGTATTTTCATCAGTCTTTAATAACTCAAACTTCATATATTTATAATTTCCTTTCTATACTCTATAATAATACCTATATCAGATTCATTGTATTAGAACTAAAAACATCATCCCGACAAATTTGCCTTAACTACTTTATAAATGTTTTTTATCCAAACATTACAGATATAATAAATGTCTGTTAAAACTACTTGTAATACAAAGCCTGTTATTTGTATAATACAATATTAATAATTATTTCGAGGCAACAAAGATACAATATGTGAGTAAATTGCTTATAAATTTATGTTTGAAATACTGGCTACTGAACAAAAAAATTTTATCGTCTTCAATTATTGTTTGACAAACATGCAATAATTACAATATTCTAATAAAATTTGAATATAACGTAGATATACTAAGAAGTATAATCATTCTAACAACTGCTTGCCAAAATAAATTTATAACCCAGATACAAATTACTATTTACTCGTAACATTTTTTTTTATAAATTGGTTAATGCGCTCTTTAATACAGAAATTACAAGTTATGAATAGTATTTCGTTGATATCTTTATTTTGTATCACCTAAAAATGTTTCATAAACTTGCTATCTAAATTAAAATTTAATCAGGACATGTTTAATCTTTCTTTTTTTAATTTATCGGTTATAGAATTGGCTCTACTTATTATTTTTGGATTATCCCTTTTAATTCAACTATTCTACTACTTTGTTTTTTATGTAAGAGTATCTGTTAAGCGTAAAGCCAAAATAAAAAATGCAGAGAACCTTCCACCAGTATCTATTATTGTATGCGCTAAAAACGAAGCTCATAATCTACAAAAGAACCTCCCTTTAATTCTTGAACAACGATACCCTAATTACGAAGTAATTGTTGTTAATGATTGTTCTGAAGATAATACAGAGGCAATACTAAACGATTTCAAGAAGTTTTACCCGCACTTAAAAACTACAACTATAAAAAAAGACGAAAAATTTCAGCATGCTAAAAAACTCGCTCTTACCATTGGTATAAAAGCAGCTGGTAACGAATGGTTATTATTAACAGATGCCGATTGCAGACCTACCACAAAAAAGTGGTTATTAACTATGGCTTCTAAATTTACAACTAATAAAATTGTGCTAGGCTATAGTAGATACAAAAAGACAAAAGGCTTTATAAACAGTATAATAAGAGCAGAAACAGCACTAAACGGAATTCAGTATCTGAGTTTTGCCCTTGCTGGTAACCCTTACAAAGGTATTGGCAGAAATCTGGCCTATAGAAAATCTATGTTCTTTGAGAACAAAGGATTTGCCAGACATATAAAACTGATATCTGGTGACGATGACCTTTTTATAAATCAGGTTGCAACAAAAACAAATACAGAGGTTGAATATGATTACACTGCACAAACAGTATCTGAACCTAAATCAACATTCAGTAGCTGGTTTTATCAAAAAAGAAGACATATGACAACCAGAAAGCACTACTCTAAAAGAAGTAAATTCCTTATCGATACTGAAATAATATCAAGAACACTACTATTTGCATCATTCGCAACCTTAATGTTTATAAGCAATATATACATATATGTGATATTAGCATTTGGTGTGTATTTTTTATCACAAATAATTATTACAAAAACTATTCTCAACCGTTTGAAAGAACGTCAGATTTTCTTAACTTGTATAGTATACAATCTGATTGCTCCTTTTATATTGTTAGCAATCAGGCTTAAGAATATATCGAAACCGATTTCAAATAAATGGAAGTAAACGAAAATTTATCAAAAAAGGCACAGTATGATCTACAGTTGGTAGAGGCGGCAAAAACAGGCGATGAAAAAGCCTTTGCAGAGTTGATGAATAAGTATAAGGATGCTATCTATTTTATGCTTCTTAAAATTGTACGCAACGAGGAGGATGCTGACGATCTTACTATTGAGGCTTTTGGAAAGGCCTTTAATAAGATTGGAAAATACACTCCCAACTTTGCTTTTAGCACTTGGTTATTCAAAATTGCCACCAATAACTGTATTGATTACATGCGTAAAAAACGAGCAGTGACTGTACCTATTGAGAATGGCGATAGCGATTATCCTGTAATAAGAGATCTGTCTGATCAGCAAATGAATCCAGAGGAATATCTTATTAAGAAACAAAAGAAAAAGATTCTCCAGTCGGTAGTAGATCAACTTAAGCCCAGATATAAAATTTTAGTAGAATTAAGATATTTTAAAGAATTTTCGTATCAGGAAATTGCAGAAGAGTTAAATTTGCCAATCGGTACAATAAAAGCTCAACTATACAGAGCCAGAGAATTACTGTATCAGATTTTAAATAAAGGCAAAAAAAATATATAATGGATTATACAATAATAAGAAGATATTTTCCCGAAGTAGATGAAGAGAAGTTAGAAAAATTCAAATTACTTCGGGATTTGTATGTTGACTGGAACTCCAAAATAAATGTAATCTCCAGAAAAGATATTGATTCAATATACATTAAACATATACTACACTCTCTGGCAATAGCTAAATTCACAAACTTTAAGCCCGGAACAAATATTCTTGATGTAGGAACTGGTGGTGGATTCCCTGGTGTACCACTATCTATTATGTTTCCGGAATGTAACTTTCACTTAATAGACTCTATTGGCAAAAAAATTCAGGTAGTAAAAGGGGTCATATCATCTGCTGGATTAAAAAATGCAACAGCAGAACAGATAAGAGCAGAAAATGTACCTGATAAGTATCACTTTATAGTGAGCAGAGCTGTAACTGCACTACCTAACTTCTTACCATGGGTTAATAATAAGATTGATAGTGATAACTTTAACGCTCTACCAAACGGTTTTATATTACTAAAAGGAGGCGATTTGACCGAGGAGATGGGCAAAATGACTGATGTTGCAACTATAGTTGATCTTAATAACTATTTTAAAGAAGAGTTCTTTGAAACAAAAAAGATTGTATATTTGCCACACAAATAAATAATACAACAAATATTTTTGCAAGAGAAAAAAATAACTACCTTTGCAAACTCAAAACAGAGAAATATATAATATAAAAAACGATATAAAACTTTTTTCAGATGAAAAGAACATTTCAACCATCGAACAGAAAGAGAAAAAACAAACACGGCTTCAGAGAGAGAATGTCCTCTGTTAATGGACGTAAAGTTTTAGCTTCAAGAAGAGCTAAGGGCCGCAAGAAATTGTCTGTTTCAGACGAGCCAAGACACAAAGTTTAAAGAATATTTTAGACAATATACAACAAAAGGGTTATCGGGAGATAGCCCTTTTTTGTTTTAAAATTCTGAATTTATATCCCCGATAATCTATTTTATATAAATTTGAAGGACTGTTTAAATTTGTTTTTAACCTTTATTGTGAATGAAAAAATGAAGCAAATTATACTTCAGTAATTCATAAACAAAAGCAAAAGAGTAAATATTTAATCAGTTTCTAAATTTAAAATACTGAAACATGATTCAATTAAAACATACAGATAAAAAAATTGAAGAGATAGCAGAAAAGGTTATTACTGGCAACAGAATAACAAAAGAAGATGGGCTATATCTATATAATAATGCTGAGTTGGGACTATTATCTGTTTTGGCAGATAATGTAAGACGCCGAATAAATGGAACAAATACCTACTTTAATAAAAACATACATATAGAACCAACAAATATATGTATATACTCATGCGATTTCTGCTCTTACAAGAGAAAAATGAACGAAGAGGGTAGTTGGGAAAGTAGTAAGGAAGAGATTCTTGAAAAGGTAAAACAAGCTAACGAAAAAAATATTACAGAGGTACACATTGTAGGCGGCGTTCATCCAAAATGGAATCTGGAATATTTTGGAGATATTATTTCTGATATAAAAAAGATAAACAACAATATCCATATAAAGGCTTTTACCGCTGTTGAACTTGAACATATGATAAAAAAATCTGGATACTCAATAGACCAGGGGCTGAAAAAACTTAAAGAGTATGGCCTAGACTCTATTCCTGGCGGAGGTGCAGAGATTTTTGATAATGAAGTTCGCGAAAAAATATGCGATCAGAAAACCACAAGCGATATGTGGATTGATATGCATAGAAGAGCTCATAAAGCAGGTATACCATCAAACGCTACAATGCTATATGGTCATATAGAAAACTATAACAACAGAGTAAATCATCTTAATACATTAAGAGAGTTACAAGACGAAACATCTGGATTTAATACTTTTATTCCTCTTAAATATAAAAAAGCCAACAACTCAATGTCTCATTTAGGAGAGGTATCAGTTATCGAAGATCTAAAGAATTATGCTATATCAAGAATATTCCTCGACAATATTCCTCATATAAAAGCATACTGGCCAATGATCGGAAAAAACACAACTCAACTATCTCTTGCTTTTGGTGTTGACGATGTTGATGGTACAATTGACGATTCAACAAAGATATACTCAATGGCAGGCGCTGAGGATCAGAATCCTAAAATGACGACAAATCAACTTATTGAGATGATTCAGAAGGCAGGATATAAAGCTGTAGAACGAGATACAATCTACAATATTATAAAAGAGTATTAAATATAATTAATCCAAATTATTATAAAGAGTCGTAAAGTTAAATCTTTACGACTCTTTGCTATTTAATAAGTAATCAAATAATTTTATCTTTGTTTGTACGTTACATTACTAAAACATAGAATTAATGCAGTTAATTAGGTATATATTTTCGAAATCTTTTTTAATACAAATAGCTATTGCTCTGGCATTTGTAACAGTTATCATCATAATATCATTGTATTGGTTAAAGAGCTATACATCTCATAATGAATCTATCAGCGTTCCGGATTTAGAAGGTTTAACGCTAAATGAGATGAAACAGGTAATAAGTGATAACAATCTAAGATTTGTAATATCAGACTCAATATACCTACCTAATAAGAAAAGAGGAGCTGTTGTTGGCCAGAATCCTTCACCTGAATCAAAAGTAAAAGAGAACAGAAATATATTTATTACTATAAATGCAATATCTCCTGAAAAAATAAAGATGCCTATGCTTATAGGTTTATCAACACGTCAGGCCAGATCTATTGCCGAAAGACACGGTCTTATTGTTGACAAACTAAGATATGTGCAGGACGAGGCATCTAATTATGTTCTGAATCAGTACTACAGAAACAGACCAATTGATCCTGACACAAAAATAATCAAAGGATCGTCAATTACTCTTATTTGTGGTATAAACTACCAACAGAGTCAGACACATATTCCTGATCTTTTTAATAATACATATAAACAAGCACGAAATAATATACTGAATGCATCGCTAAATGTAGGCAGAGTAATTTACGATAAAAGTGTAAAAACAGAAAGAGACAGTATAACTGCACGCATATGGAAACAACAACCAGCAAGTAACCGTATAAACGGCGTACGATTAGGTACTAAGATAAATATCTGGCTAACAGCTGATGAAGAGAAAATAAATGATATCTCTGCAATAAGAGAACAAAAAGAAAAACAGAGAGAAGAGTATCTGAAAAAATTAAAAGAGGAGGATAATCTTCTGAAAAGAAACCAGGCTTATGCAAATTAAAAACTGTAATTTAAAATCTTTATTAATAATCCTGTTTACGATCACCTCAATATCATTAAGTGCTCAAACAGAAGGCTTAACAAGAGGTGCTTTTAACAAGAACCCAATATCTAAGCATAAAAAACGGACCACCAGAGCAAGTATTAATATCCCTTTTTTAGACGATTTTGCTCAATATCAGAACGGATTTAATGCAGCACTATGGAGTAACAGCGGTACATATATAAATGCATCATATTCAGACAATCCACCTAATATTGGTATTGTAACATTCGATGCTATTGACGAAAATGGCGAGGTTCACTCATTTGCCAGCAGTAACTCATTTAAATCAGACAGGTTGACATCTGAATCTATAAACCTGAACTATGCTCCATCAGATTCTGTATATCTGAGTTTTGCATATCAACCAGGAGGAAATGGCGATGAACCAGAAAAAACAGATTCGCTTATTGTTGAATTTTATGCTCCAGAAAAAGATGAATGGAGAACTGTTTGGTCTAAAGAAGGACATGCCAGAGAGACTTATAAAACCGCTACAATTAAAATAATTCAAACAGATTATCTTAAAGATGGTTTTAAATTCAGATTCTGTAACTACGCAAGTTTAACACAATCTAATGCAGATCCAAACCTAAAATCAAATTACGATCACTGGAATATAGATTTTGTATATCTTGATAAAAACAGAACATATAAAGACACCATTTTTGATGATGTTGCAATGATTACAAAGGGAAAATCGTTGATGGTTGATTATACCAACGTTCCTAAAAATCATCTTACCGACGACACATCGCTTGAACTGTTTAACAACCCTATGGAGATAGGTATTAAGTACAGAAACAACAGTACAATAGCATATACAACACTCAGACGTTTTATAATAAAAGACAAAGGAGACCCGCAAAACAATACACTATCAGAAGGTGGTTGGATACGAGTTGATCCGGGACAAGAGATTGATTATAATCATAAGGTAAACTACGATTTTGTACGAACACTATCTCAACCATCAGAGTTCGAAATAATAAGTTATCTGCATATTTTCAGTAATAAACGATCGTCAATTACGGTATCTGATCAGAAGATGTTATATAATGATACTATTAAGTATTCGCACAAATTTGAAGACTATTACTCTTACGATGATGGCACTGCAGAGTCTGGTTATGGCTTATTAGGTAATAATATCATTAACGGATCTGTAGCAATGCAATTTAACGCAGTTGTACGCGATACAATATCTGCTTTAAATATTTTCTTTAACGATATACAAGCATCTACAAGAACAGATAGATTTAAAATAATGATCTGGAATGATAAAGGTGGTGCCCCTGGCGATATAATATATGAAGGAACTAAAGAGCTTGAACCAAAACACGGAAATAGCTTAAATGGTTTTACCAGATATAAAATGGACAAACAGGTAATTGTTAAAGGGAAATTTTATATTGGTTGGAAACAACTGTATGAGAACTTTATGAATATTGGCTTTGATGTAAGCAACGTACAGAATAGTAAACTACTATTTAATGTCGGCAATGGATGGCAACAATCTAAAGAGAAAGGTGTATGTATGATACGTGTTGAATTTGCAAACATCGACATTACTGTTACACCACCAACAGATATAAAATCAGAAAACAACAACAACATTAAAGTATATCCTAATCCAACAACCGATTTTGTTAATATCTATTCAGATAATTTTACAAGTAACAACCTATCTGTATCGGTATATAATACGCTTGGCGTAAAGTTATTAGAAGAAAAATTCAGTAACCAACAACAATTAGATTTAACAAGGTTTAAGCAAGGACTCTATTTTATACGTATCTTTGACCACAATAATAAAATTGTTGGTACAACAAAGGTTATAAAAAGATAATATGACTCACGATAATATAGAGCAGGATAACGAACAAGAGGAGTTGTTTGAACATCATAGAGTTGTTGCAGACAAAGGACAGAGTCTTCTTAGAGTTGATAAATTTCTGTTTAACAGACTAGAAGGTACATCAAGAAACCGTATACAGATGGCTGCATCTGCAGGATGTATACGTGTAAATGACAAACCTGTAAAATCAAACTATAAGGTAAAACCAACCGATATAGTTACAATTGTAATGTCGCAGCCACCACGTGAGCTGGAGATTATACCGGAAGATATTCCAATTAACATAGTTTACCAAGACGATGATCTGGCTGTGATAAATAAAGAGGCTGGACTGGTTGTACATCCGGGACATGGAAACTATACAGGAACCCTAGTTAATGCTCTTGCATATCACATGAAAGACTCACCTCTATTTAAAAAAGGAGAAGAGCGCCCTGGTCTGGTACACCGAATTGACAAAAACACATCAGGTATAATTGTTGTTGCAAAACAAGAAGAAGCTCTGCATAGTCTTGCAAAACAGTTCTTTGACAGAACAACAAAACGTAGATATATTGCACTGGTATGGGGTAACCTAAAAGAAGATGAAGGTACTATAACAGGTAATATTGGCAGAAGCCTTAAAAACAGATTAAAGATGGATGTTTTTCCGGACGGAGACTATGGAAAACATGCCGTTACACATTATAAAGTTCTTGAAAGATTTGGTTATGTTAATCTTGTAGAGTGCAGATTAGAGACAGGACGTACTCATCAGATAAGGGTTCATTTTGAACATATAGGACATCCACTATTCAATGACGAACGATATGGTGGCGATCAGATACTAAAAGGTACAACATTTACAAAATACAAACAGTTTGTTCAGAACTGTTTTAAAAGTCTTCCCAGACATGCACTACATGCTAAGTCGTTAGGATTTAATCACCCTAAAACAGGAGAGGAGATGTTCTTTGAAGCAGATTTGCCAAATGACATGGCCGAAACCATTGAAAAATGGAGACGTTATGTCCAGAACAGAGATACTGTGAACAGCGACTAAGTACAACAGATTAATTACTTGATTTAAATAGAATAACAAACTAACCTGACTGGGTAAGATTAATAGCGAAACATAATTTGTAATGAAAAAAAATATTGCAGTTGTAGCAGGAGGTTACTCTTCTGAATATGAAATATCACTGGGCAGTGCCAATTTTATTATGAATAAACTGCCAAAAGATAAATACAACACCTTTCTTGTAATTATTTCTAAAGACGAATGGAAAGTTGTTATCGACAATAATAACTATGCAATAAACAAAGGAGATTTCTCCTTTAAAGATAATAACAACAATACTGTAACGTTTGATACAGCATATATAATTATACATGGTAATCCAGGAGAGAATGGTAAACTTCAGGCATATTTCGATCTGCTTAATATACCATATACTACAGGTGGCCAACTATCATCAGCTATTACATTTGATAAGTTTAAATGCAAATCGTATCTGAAAGATCATAATATAAATACAGCAAAATCTGTTATTATTCAGAAAGATACCAATATTGATCCTAAAGAGATTGCAGCAAAGCTTAATCTGCCAATGTTTGTAAAACCTAACAACGGAGGTTCAAGCTTTGGTATTACAAAAGTGAAACGTACAGAGGATATTGCTCCTGCAATAGATACAGCATTTGCTGAAGACGAAGAGGTTATTATTGAAGAATTTATTGATGGTAAAGAGTATACCTGTGGGGTAATAGATTTAGGTAATGAGATAATATCTCTGCCCATTACCGAGATAATATCTAAAAACGAGTTCTTTGATTACGATGCAAAATACAATCCGGAACTGGCAGATGAGATAACGCCAGCTCACATACCAGATGTTGTTGCAAAAAACTGTCAGAAGATATCTGAAAGAATATATAAACTACTAAACTGTAAAGGTATTGTAAGGGTAGATTATCTGTATGCCGACAATCAGTTCTTCTTTATGGAGATAAATACTGTTCCGGGAATGAGTGCAAACTCAATTGTTCCTAAACAACTTGATGCCGCTAAATTAGATGTATCCGACATCCTTAGTAAGGTGGTTGAGAACGCCGGATACAACATATAAGTCTACTTTTCAAAAAAAGCTTCATACCCGGGATACTTAAACTTTTCCCGGGCTATTTTTTCAGGATAAACAAAGTATCGTACATCACCGATAGCACATAGAGTTCCCTCGCCATCAAATAGTTCTACATCAACTGTTGCTAACCTCTTCTGATACTCTCTTAGCTTGGCTCTTAATGTAATTGTTCCGTTACTTAATATAACCGGACGCTTATATTTTACATTTAAATCAGCTGTAACACCTCCGGTTTTTGCCTGCACATATACTACCCAACAAGCAATCTCATCTATCATAGTTGCCTGTATACCTCCATGCAGAACCTCATAATAACCTTCAAACTTCTTTAGAGGATCCCATTTACTTACAATATACTCTCCATCTTCATAAAACTCCATCTGTAGCCCATCCTCATTATTTGGCGAGCATCCAAAACATCTATAATGTTCCGGATCATGAATACTAAACGGATTTAATAATTTTCTCATATGTATAAATTTGTTTTTTCATTTGTCAGATGAAACCAAGGTTTATAATCATTCTCATGTGTGTAAATGACAACTCTCATGCCTAGTTTCACCTTGCTATATTATTAACTATCTATATACTTGTTCGCTGAGTATATCCTCAGATATTTCAACACCTCTCTCTCTGAGCTTAACTCTGTCTCAACAGTTACAACAACCTCTCTATTTGGTAAAAGATCAAAACAGTTATCAGAAAAATCACCTCTCTGTCCTAACAAATCAAGTACAACATCCTTATGCACAACATCAGATGTTAACGTTACTGTAAGCAGCCCTCTATCAAACTTAATACTATAGCTAATCTCTTCTCTATGCAGATTAAGCTCTCTAGTCTTAGCAAAATAGTGCGTACCTCTATAGATAAGTTCACCATTCTCTGCAAAACATTCAGTAACTAACACATGTTTTTTACACAACGTATTATCAACAATATTTATATTATCAATTTCTGTTATATACGTATTATTATTACCCTTAGCAACAATACTATATTCCTTATTATTAACTACATCACCATTAAAATTAACAACATAAGTTCTTATATCCAGACTTATATCCTGCAAATTATCATTTATTACATAAAGACCATGTTTTGCCTTGTCACTATCAACAACTGTAATAATTGGTTTAAATGCTTTTGAAACAATATAATGCGATGCCTTTTTCTTAAGATTATACTCCGTTGTACTCCACGATATTGATGGCCATGTATCATTAAGCTGCCAAAATAATACTCCATAACTCCTGTGCCTGTTCAATCGGTGTGCCTCTATAACATTTTTGTAAGCCTCTCCCTGAACAAGCTGGGTAAGATATATCCACTCAGTAAATATTTTAGGTTTACCATAATAGCGCAATACATAATCCTGCATCATATCGTTACCTGAGTAATTATCGCCTTTGCCCAGCCATGGCATAATACAACGCTGACGATTAACAATAGCTCTACTATCCCACCCTGTTTCCGTAACACTATCACCGGCAAACTCTCTTAATGTATAATACGATGGTATACTCTGCATACCAAACTCGCTTGTAAATCGTGGCGTACGCTCTCTACTATATATATCAATATCTTGTTCACCAAACCATATATCCCATGCATGATTATCTCCATTATCAGCATCTGGTATCTCTCCTTTATAAGTAGATGGCGATGAGCTATGGTAATACATATCAGGCTGGTGCCTATTCACTGCATTTGGCAATATAGTATGAAAAACCTTATTGTAATTCTCCTCTATCTCTCGCTGTTGTGCCTCATTATACTTACGTTTCCAGCCCCAATTATTCCACGCCATCAGATTCTCGTTATTTCCGCACCACAGTGCCACCGACGGATGATTACGAAGACGTTTAACATTGTACTCTGCCTCTCGCTCTATATTATCAAGAAACAGACTATCTGAAGGAACTGTATTACATGCAAACGTAAAATCCTGCCATATTAATATACCACTCCTGTCGCAAGCGGTATAAAACTCATTGCTCTCATACAGTGCTCCTCCCCATACTCTAAGCATATTCATATTTGATTCAGCTGCAAGCTTAACAATATCGTTAGCCTCATCTCTGTTTAATCCGTACTTAACAGCATTGGGTGGCACATAGTTAGCTCCTTTAATAAATACATCCTCACCATTTATTGTAAAACGGAACGATTCACCAATTGAATCCTTATTACGATGTAGCTTTATTGTACGTACACCAAACTCTCCTTCCATCTTAGATATAGCTCTGCCCTCCTTAACCAGATATACCTTTGCTCTATACATATGCTGATTACCAAAGCCATTAGGCCACCACAATTCAGGATCGTAAATTGTAACAGGAACGGTTATCCTGTTCATACCAATCTTAAGTATTTCACCAGCAAATGTCTCTTGTTCATCCGAATCAAATCTTACAACAACATAATACTTTCCTGCAGTAGATACCTCTACATCAATATCAACAATATACTTAGCCTTATTACTATTTAAACTATCTAATCTGAAATATAAATTATCTATACGCCCACTATTCCACGCCCTAATATTTACACCTCGCCATATACCACAGGTAAGAAATCTTGGTGCCCAGTCCCATCCATAACTGAATTGAGCCTTGCGTGTATACGGACTGGTTCTTAAATGCTCAGGCGCTCTCTCATTAGATGCCTGCATTATATACGGAGCAGCATTCATTTTCTTTACCCCCTCCTTTACAACTGGTTTAAACACAACACGCAATCTGTTTTTACCCAACCTCACAACATGTTTAATATTGCTACTCCACATTCTGAACATATTGTCGGCCTTCAGAATCAATGAGTCATTCAGGTACACATCAGCATATGTATCAAGCCCTAAGAACTCAATATCTATATTCTCTTTCTTCAGAATACTCTCTTCAACATCAAACTCGGTTGTGTACTCCCAAACCTTATCTTGTAGTTTAACTGATACACTCTCAATATCCTCTTCTTTATCAATTATACCATGTACTATCAGATCTGAATAAACATTACCCGGAACTTTTGCAGAACGCCATATTACAGAGTCTTTACTTTTGAATTGCCAATTGCCATTTAATTCTAAAATTGCTTCGGCATTATCTCTTAACCCACACGATACCAATAGTAAAATTACAAGTATTAAATAGAGTAGTTTTTTTATCATAACATATAAATAACAGATTAACAAATATACAAAAACAGCACTGCTTTAAAACCAATATTAAACGTTATCTATACGCTGATACAGAGTCTGTATTTAAATCCCAATTGCAAAAAATGAGTATCTATGCAGCTATGTTATGAATATTTCGTCTATATTACATAGCGAAACTATAAAAAGTATGTCATGAGAAAAACAGCAATTCTACTTTTAATAACCATGTTTGCCATTACATCTGCTTCGGCAAAATGGAAATATGATAAAAAAGATCTTGTAAAGAAAGAGGTTAATATATCAACATTCAGTAATATAATCGCCAGCAGAGGTGTTGATGTTTATATAAGCAAAGGAACAAGTAATGTTGCAAAAATTGAATCGCATAAAGATTATATAGATCATGTGGTTGTAAAGAACGAGGGCAACACTCTATTTGTATATATGAGCGATGAGATTGAGAGTATCTATTTCCCAATTAAGGTTTATGTACAGGCCGAAACACTTAATCAGATATATGCAAAAAGCGGAAGCGATATAATGTGCGAAGAGATAATTAAGTGCGATGTGTTAAACATTAAACTTAAGAGCGGAAGCGATGCAAAACTTAATATTGAAGCAAATAAGGTTATTGTTAATGCAAAAGGTGGCTCTGATCTTATTCTATCAGGTACAGCAACCAATCTTGAGGCTACATTCAGTGGGGGTTCAGATCTAATATCTGATGAGATGAAGGTAAATAATTGTACAATAAAGATATCTGGCGGATCTGATGCAAAGGTATATGCCTCAGAATATATAAATATTGATGCCAGCGGAGCATCTGATGTAAAATACTACGGTAACCCCTCTAAAAAAAAGATTAAGACATCGTATAGCAGTGATGTTATCAGAGGCAGGTAGTAGTAATTAAACTAATATACTACGAGTTTTTTCATTTTGAGCTGCAATAACATGCAGCTCTTTTTATTACAAGCCAACACTCTAACTTTACAATATATAAGTAATTATAATTTCATTATTATCTATTCAGTACAAACACTAAATGGTAATAATAATTAAATATCCTTATAAATAAACATTCTTCTCAATCCCTTTACACATCAGTACATATACAAATTATCAATTAGTTATACATAACACACCTTGTAATGTTTTTAACATTATCAACTATATTTTTACACTACAATTTTGTTACATTATAACGGTTTGTTATATTTGTAGTAGTTTCAAACTATCGAAACAAACGAAGATATAACTAAGTATTTAAACACGACAAGTTTATTAAAGAATAACATTTTCAAACCCTGTTGAAACCGTTGTATTTATGAAGAGGATCAGGAATTGCATTGAATGTGGGCGACACGTAGAGATAATATATAGTAAAAAAGATAGCGAAGGTTTTCAGCATAAACTTATATGTTGCGATTGTCATGAAAGAATAAGCAGAGAACTTGATCTGAGATACCCACCAATTGTTTTCAAGAATAAATGCGGATACTGCAACGGGAATGGGAAAATAAATCTCCATCCATGCATTGAGTGCAGCGGTAGTGGTATTATTAAGAAACAGGTTAAAAACACAAAAAACGAATGGGCTAAGATTCGTAAATTCCACAATACACTAAAAGGAGAACTCGTTAACAGAATATCAGTTATAGAAGATGTTATGGCAAATATAATTACCAACAGCAACACCTAACCACAACCAAAAACCAAAGACCAAAGACCAAAGACCAATAACTAAAAACCAATACAAAGACCAAAAACTAATGACTAAATCCCTATAACTAAAACCAAAGCAATAAATAAAAACCTACCCAACATTATTCTGAGATTCACAGATTCTTAAATACAACTCTCAACTTCACACAGATTCTTTGTTATCAACCCCCAACCTCTCAAGCATTCCTTCCGGGTTATCTAAAAAGCTTTTATACAAAATATAATGCTCTGTATCTTTGTAGTTAATACTTTCAATTCCGAAATCAGTTATCTGTATTATCTTAGCATTAGGATAAGACAACAATATTGGAGAGTGAGTAGCAATAATAAATTGACTATTTCTATTTACCAATTCATTCAATCTAATTAAAAATGCAAATTGTCTTTGAGGCGACAAAGCAGCCTCAGGCTCATCAAGTATATAAATTCCATTACCAAAAAGTCTGTTCATAAATAGAGATAAAAAAGATTCTCCATGACTCTGTTGGTGCAAAGAAACACCTCCATATGAATCTAACATTCGCGAATCAGACTCTTGAATATGATCAATATTTGACGCTACATTATAGAACGACTCAGCTCTAAGAAAATATCCATCCTTTGGATTTTTTACTCCTTTTGATATACGAATATATTCAGATAAAACAGAGTGAGTATTTTTAGTAGAGAAGTTGAAGTTTCTTGAACCTCCTTCCGGATTAAATCCATACGCAACAGCAAGAGCCTCAAGAATTGTAGATTTTCCAGTACCATTCTCTCCAACCAAAAAGGTTACATTCTTATGTAACTCAATATTATCAAAAAACTTAACTATTGGTAAATCATACGGATACCTATCAAAGCAACTAATCTTATCTCTTTTTAATCCAAACGATTGTATAAACTGATCTGAAATCATATTTGTTTTCATTTACCAGATGGAACTCGAATTTATTATCATTCTTGTGTGGGGGTAAAACTTATATTTGTTTCATTTATATCTGACAAACAGTAAAGTTATACTCTTTTATCTACCATCTAAAATAATTCATTAAATTTCTTTGTCATGGTACTAAGATATATTCTTTATTAATTATACTTGACACAGAATTATGAACAATGTCCATTTTAATGATCACAAAGCCATTCGGGGTTCAGAATAAATTCTTCCCGTTTAAGAATAAATCAATCTATATTTTTTAAAGCTTCGCGATCATCCTCGTGGCTCATCTTTTTTTCAAAACAAGCTCTTTTTAATGCTCGCAGCACCATTTAAAGTTCAAAATGAGCTCATCATGATTAAAAAGAGAGCATTTTATCTTTTTTATAATTCCGCAACAATCATCACGGCTATTTTTTTCCCTAAAACAGCTCCATTTTAATACTCGCAAAGCCATTTAAAGTTCAAAATGAGCTCACCATGATTAAAAAGATAGCATTTTACTTTTTTTATGATCCCGCGATGATGATTGCGGCTATTTTTTTTTATTAAATGATGCCGCAAGCATTATGGCGGCTAATTATAATAAACAGATCCCACAACAATTAAAATTGCATATCTGCTCTGTTATTATTCCAGTTAACATTTAACCTCGGATATATTTTATAGAAAAAAGCCTCACTCAATGTCTGAGTAAGGCTTACTTATTATTTATAGAATATTTTACCAATCTACTTTTTTACGACGCACAGGCATTGTCATACATCGTGCTCCACCACCTCCGCGAGGAAGCTCAGAACCCTCTAATGTAATAACATATCTGTCGTAATTTTCAGGACGGCGAGTACCACGAATAACCTCATTGGCTTCAAGTACCTCAAATCCGTGTTTATTCATCTCCTCAATTGTTGCTGTGTTACGAGCATAACCAATAACCTTACCAGGTCCTACCGAGAAAAAATTTGCACCACTGTGCCACTGCTCACGCTCCTGTGTCCACACATCTTTTGTTCCGCCACATATTACAGGCTCAAGGTCAATACCCAGTTTCTTAAGTGCTGGTAGTAATCCCTCTTCTCTGTATATATTAATAACCTTTCCGTTTTCTGTCTCAATATGTATTGTCTGATATTTGTTTGGCTGAAGAATAAGTGGCTCATATGCCATACACTTATTCTTATCAAGGAACGTAAATACCATATCAAGATGTATAAACGACTCCGGATGGCTTGGCAACTCCTGCACAAGTATATGTCTGCGTTTCTCCTCTTTTTGTGCTAACAGGCGACTTAGAATAAAATCTATTCCTTTAGATGTTGTTCTGCATCCGTTACCAATAACAAGAATATCATCTCTTGCAATAAGAACATCTCCTCCCTCAATCATTACATCTTTGCTATGCTCAGGAAAATCAAGAGCATTACATGTTTTTGCTTTAAACTGAGGTGCATAATTAAAGATATTCTCCATAATCATACTCTCTCTGTCGCGCACTGCATTTGCCATTTTACCAATAAGAACTTCATCGTTTACAGTCATAGAGGCATCTCTTGTAAAATAGAAGTTATAGAGTGGTGGTAGTGAGAATCTGTCTTTACTCTGAAACGATGTAAGATCAGTTACCTTTAAAGGTACTCCCTGAATAAGCAGACGAGACAATTCATCGGCACTCATATCAAGAAGTTCATCACGAAGATGCATAGCATTCTCATGCTCACACACCTTTTTTATAAGTTCTTCTTTCCCTTTCGGATTTTTAAGAGCATCTGTAAAAAGATCTCCAACCTGAAATGTCTGAGTTATCTTTCCTAACACTCCACTTAACTGACGATACTCATTTTTTGCGATCTCCAGATTAAGTATATCGCTATATAAAGCTCTTTGCGCATTGCCCGGGGTCATATTCTCAACCTCAGGACCCGGTGTATGTAAAACTACACCTTCTAATTCCCCAATCTCTGATTGAACATTAATTTCTAATGGAGTACTCATATATTCAACTTTTAAGTGGTTTCGTTGATTTTTGTGCAAATTTATAAATCATAAACAATTATTCTCACTTTCTGACAATAATTGTCCTGAATGAAAACACATGTTAAATAACAACATTATAACAAACAGTTATACAGAACTGTTGATATAGGCATAAAAAAAGAGCTACACAGGTGCAGCTCTTAGTTTTAATATATCTTAAATATTACATATAATCTTCAATTGGAGCACAAGTACAGATAAGATTTCTGTCTCCGTATCCATTGTCAATCTTACCAACTGATGGCCAGAACTTATTCATTCTGATCCACTCTAGCGGATAAGCTGCTTTCTGACGGCTGTATGCGTGGTTCCACTCATCTCCTGTAACCTCATCAGCTGTATGAGGAGCCATCTTAAGAACATTATCTTCCATATCAGCAGCGCCAGACTCAATCTCGTCCATCTCTGCTTTAATAGAAGCTAATGCATCAATAAAACGATCAAGCTCCTGAAGGCTCTCACTCTCTGTTGGCTCAACCATTAGTGTCTCGTGAACAGGGAATGAAAGTGTTGGTGCATGGAATCCATAATCCATAAGACGACGTGCAATATCAGCAGCCTCAACACCATACTTAGCTTTAAATCCGTGACAGCTAACAATCATCTCATGGCCAACACGTCCTGTCTCACCAGTATATAGAATCTCATAGTTATCAGCAATACGTTTAGCCATGTAGTTAGCATTTACAATTGCCATCTCTGTTGACTTACGTAATCCCTCTTCTCCTAACATCTTAATATATGCATATGTTATCTGAAGAACACTTGCGCTACCATAAGGAGCTGAAGATACAGCCTTAACAGACTTCTCTGTACCTATCTTAACAATCGGGTTAGATGGTAAGAAATCTACAAGATGAGCTGCTACTCCAATAGGGCCAACACCAGGACCACCACCACCGTGAGGTATAGCAAATGTTTTATGAAGGTTAAGGTGACAAACATCAGCACCAATGAACCCAGGGTTCGTAAGACCAACCTGTGCATTCATGTTAGCACCGTCCATATAAACCTGACCACCGTTGTTGTGGATAATATCCATCATCTCTTTAATACGGCTCTCAAATACACCATGTGTAGATGGATATGTAACCATAAATGCAGCAAGATTATCTTTGTGCTCTTCTGCTGTTTTTCTAAGGTCATCCATATCTATGTTACCTTTATCGTCACATGCAACAACAACAATATCCATACCTGCCATAGCAGCAGATGCAGGGTTTGTTCCGTGTGCCGATGCAGGAATAATACAGATATTTCTCTTATCCTCTCCTATGCTCTTAAGGTACTCTCTGATTACAAGAAGACCTGTATACTCACCTGAAGCTCCAGAATTTGGCTGTACAGTAACGCCAGCAAAACCTGTTATCTCTGCAAGATCGTTACAAAGTTCTGTTATCATCTGGTTGTATCCCTCAACCTGATTAGTTGGTACAAATGGGTGAATATTTCCGAACTCAGCAAAGCTCTCTGGTAACATCTCTGATGCTGCATTAAGCTTCATTGTACATGATCCCAGAGGAATCATACTGTGAGTTAATGAGATATCTCTGCGCTCAAGTTTCTTTATGTAACGCATCATCTCAGTCTCTGAATGATAGATATTAAATACCTTATCCTGAAGTATATCGCTCTTACGAACCATCTCTGCTGGTATAGCAGTTTCTGTTGCAAAATCAGCAACAGGAGTAAACTCTTTTCCGACAGCTTTAGCAAAAACCTCAATCAGATTGTTTACGTCAGCAACCAATGTTGTTTCATCAGTACTAATACGTATAGTCTTATCATCAACATAACAAAGGTTAATCTCTTTTTCAAGAGCCATTGTGCGAATAGCATCAACCTTATCTGTTGTAACTTCAAGAGTATCAAAGAAGCCTTTGTTGTTCTGTGTATATCCTAGTTTTGTAAGCTCTGTGCTAATAGTTACAGCAGCAGCATGAGTATCACCAGCAATACGCTTAATACCTTCTGGTCCGTGATATACCGCATACATACCTGCCATTGTAGCAAGAAGTGCCTGTGCTGTACATATATTTGATGTAGCTTTCTCTCTCTTAATATGCTGCTCACGTGTTTGCAGAGCCATACGAAGAGCTTTATTTCCATATCTGTCAACAGATACACCAATTATACGTCCTGGTACAGTACGCTTAAATTTTTCATGTGTTGCAAAGTACGCAGCATGCGGTCCTCCATATCCCATAGGGATACCAAAACGCTGAGTAGTACCTGTTACCACATCAGCACCCCACTCACCCGGAGGCGTTAGCATTGCAAGACTAAGAAGATCTGCAACAACAGTAACCATAGCACCGGTTTCGTGAACTTTTGCAGTAAATGCAGAGTAATCAACAACCTCACCGCTTGCAGCAGGATATTGTACCATTACACCAAATACATTGGCCATGTCAATATCTTCATTAAAATCGCCAACTACAATCTCTATTCCTAGAGGTTCTGCACGTGTTATAACTACATCAAGAGTTTGAGGGTAGATGTTTTTATCAATAAAACATACGTTCTTACCCGCTTTAGCATCTTTTCTTGAGCGTGAGTTAAACATCATTATCATTGCCTCAGCAGCACCTGTTCCTTCATCTAATAACGATGAGTTAGCAAGCTCCATGCCTGTAAGCGATGAAACAACTGTTTGATAGTTCAACAGCGCTTCAAGACGTCCCTGAGAAATCTCAGCCTGATACGGGGTATAAGAGGTATACCATGATGGATTCTCGAAAATATTACGGAAGATAACAGCAGGGGTTGCTGTACCATAATATCCCATACCTATGAACGACTTAAATATCTTATTCTTAGAAGCTATTTCCTTGATTTTTGCTGCATACTCCATCTCAGAGAGAGCAGGATCAAGCTTCAAAGGTTCCGGCAGACGAATATCCTTAGGAACTGTTTGGTCAATTAACTCATTAACCGACCCAACACCAATAGTCTCTAGCATTTGTCCAAGCTCACTATCGCGAGGACCAATGTGTCTGGCAGAAAACTTATCTGTAGCCATTATACTTTTGTATTTAGTTATTTATTAAATCTTTTAAAATATCGCCAAAGTTACAAAGAATATTGAATTGAATTGTCTGTTTGCCGAAAAACATACTTAGGTTTCAATACCCTTATTATCAATTGTGTATATAATAAAATAGCGTATACATAACTGTTAAATTAAATACACGCTATCTTCATTGAGTTTAAAATCAAACTTATTGTGATAAAAATGGATTACTCTTTCTCTCAATGCCTATTGTGGTAGATGGTCCATGACCTGCATATACCTTATAGTCATCATCAAGTGTAGTAAGCTTATCCATAATACTACTCATTATCTGGTCATAATCGCCTCCTGGCAAATCTGTACGCCCTATACTTCCACAAAACAGAACATCACCAGAAAAGACAAATCTCTGCTCATCATTATAGAATGCTATACATCCTGGAGAGTGTCCCGGAACATCTAATATCTTAAGTTCTGATGTTCCGAACTTTATTGTTTTAGATTCATCAATATCATTATCAATAACAGGTGGCTCATTAAGTATCATTCCATACATTTTACCATGAGAAACAGCTGTAGCCAATAGTGGTTCATCTTTAGTGCTTGCCATTAATGGTATATTGTATGTCTCTTTAACCCACTGATTACCGAGAATATGATCTACGTGTGAGTGAGTATTCAACAGTGCCACAGGCTTAAGATTATTATCCTCTATATAGTTTTGTAACTGCTTTCTTTCGTGATCCTCATAGCATCCGCAATCTATTATTACACACTCCTTAGTTTCATCAGAAAGAACGTATGTATTTTCCTGAAAAGGGTTAAACACAAATGTTTTAATCTCTATCATAATTTTATACCTCTTTATTTTTTTGTTCCTGACACCATTGGTACAAACATAAATGCGCCATAATCTGTATACTTGCAACTTCCGTTATCAAGTTTCTCTATAAGCATCATTCTTTGCCCCTGTTTTCCACCTATTGGAGCAACCATTCTACCACCACATTTAAGCTGATTTATTAGTTCTTGCGGAACCGTTGGTGCAGCAGCAGTAAGCAAAATAGAGTCAAAAGGTGAATACTCAGGCAAACCTTTGTACCCGTCTGTAAAAAACATCTTCAAATTAAATTTGTTTCCTTCAAACAGACTTTTAGCCTGCAAATATAACTCATATTGCCTCTCAATAGTATATACTTTGGCACCCATTTCAAGTAAAATTGCTGTTTGGTAACCTGAACCAGTACCCACCTCAAGAATTTTATCTCCGGGTAAAACAGATAGAAGTTGTGTTTGAAAACCAACAGTAAATGGTTGAGATATTGATTGTCCGCAGTTTATAGGAAATGCATGATCTTGATATGACTTATCAACAAAATATTTATCCATAAAAATATGCCGGGGAGTTTTCCTTATTGCATCAAGAACTTTTTTGTCTGAAATACCACGTTTTTCAATACTTTTAACAAGTTCTTTACGTTGTTTAGCAAAATCAGGGCTATCTAAAGTGTTAAAAATCATATAACAAATATACTGAACTATATAAACAATCAAACTGTTAAATGATATCTTTTAGTGAATCTGTTAATTATTTGTTCAAAAAATTTTACCTGAGCCTTTTCATAAGAAGATATTTATTATTTATTTTGACCACAAACACCTACAGATGTACAGATCAGGAGTATGCATACATAACACAAAACAGTCTGAAAAAGAGATATTGGATCTGTCAAAGTCAAAATCTCTTACCAGTATTCTTATTGATAATAGTAATGAGTTTAAAAATATACCTGAAAGGTATGAATCTATTACTGAATTTATTGATGCTAATGATATATTACTGTTTCTGAATAGATATACCGAGCCTTGGTTAATAGAAAACTCTATTAAAAACAGGAAACATATATTTATTAATAATGTATATAACTACGGATTAAATGACATTAAGCGTCTTCATAAACTATCGTTTGAGTCAGATGTAATTATGTCATCATCTAACTACTGGGAGTTTACTCCAATTGGGATATACATTAACAAAATAAAACCTGATATCAGATATTCTGAATTCAGGCTTGAGCTTAACGGTAATATTACAACAGAAAAGCTGAAGAGAACCATATTTAATTCTATAAATTATCTTATGGAGATTGGTAATAGCAGCTATCTGAGACACTCTTTTGATATTGTTACTGATACAAAGGGTGATCCGTTTATTATTACAGTTATGGTGTGTATGAAAAATGGTGCTTCGGTAAATATTTTCATTAAGTTAAAGTCTGAAAAAGAGCTGTCTGTACTTGATTTGCATTGTGATACCCATCAGTATAAAATTGATTTTTATAACAATAGTATCTGTAATAGCAACGCAGACAGAATAGATATTCAGGAAAAGATAAATAGTAGTATTTATGACAAAATAACCGATAAGGTAACCTCTCAAATTATTAATAAAACAGCCTCTTTCTATATAAGACAAGAGTTCTCTATGTTAATCACAAAAGAGATTATTGACAGGTTAAAGTAACCCCATGCCGTAACAATTTAATTAAGCTTATATACTCATAATTAACTATTCTGACCATTTTCTTACGTTTTTTTGTAAATTGCAATTAATAGTAATTCTGCACAATGTACGTCTGTGCAATAGATAAACATTGTATTACAGTAGTTTATTATAAACTGGCAAACAGAAATAATAGACAAATTGTAAGGAGAATTATATGATCTTTAAATATAAATTTATATATGAAACGAGTAGCAGTTATACTTTCAGGATCAGGTGTATTTGATGGTTCTGAGATACACGAAGCGGTACTTACGCTATTGGCAATTGATCAGAATGGTGGCGAGTATCAGATTTTTGCACCAGATAAATATCAGCACCATGTAATAAATCATATTACTGGCGATGAAATGAATGAGAAGAGAAATATTTTAATTGAATCGGCAAGAATTGCAAGAGGCGATATTAAATCGTTAGCACTTCTGAATAGTGATAATTTTGATGCTCTTATTATACCGGGAGGATTTGGTGCAGCAAAGAACCTGTCTAGTTATGCTTTTAAAGGGCCTGAAATGGATATTGACAAAGACTTTACAAAGGCTGTAGAGTCGTTCCATAAAGCAGGTAAACCAATTGGCGGTTTATGTATTACACCAGTTGTTCTTGCTAAGATTATTAATGGTGCAACAGTTACATTAGGAAACAATAACGACTCTGTAGCACATATTGATGTTGTTGGCGGAACACATAAAGATACTACTTATGGAGAGGTTGTTTATGACAAGGAGAACAATCTGTTTACGACACCTTGCTATATGTTAGACGGTAGTATCTCTGAGGTATATAACGGTGCCACAAATATTGTTAAAGAGATATTTAAACATATTTAAAATATAGAGCCCTGCACCAGACAGGGCTCTATAAATTGCAATCAGTCTATGAGTGTGTTTTATCTACACTTACTATCTCTATATCAACATTCAACTATACTGTTTTAAAAAAAACAGAACCCAACGTAATATTCTAACGTATGAGTTACTAAATAATACGATATGAATATTCGTCATATATACGCCCTGGTTATTTATGCAATAGTTGTATTCTCATTCAGCTGTAAAAAGGATATATTTACAAAACCAGACGAAATACCCGATTCAGAAAAGAAAGTAAGAGTTAAACTATCAAACCTTCCCGATCAACTTATTGAGAAATATGTATGGGTAATTATTAAACAGGACAGTAAGGTATTTGTAACTGAGAGGTATGAAATTAACGAAGGAAAGAAGGTAAAAATAAAGTCTCCGGATAAGGGTAAATATAATCTTATTCTGTTAATAAATGACAAATGGAGTCCAACAGAAGCTTTTAATACTGGATATTTCTCAGAGATTAGCGACATTTCGTATCGTGAAGTTGACTTTAAGACATACTCTTGGAAATATGGTAGCTATAACAAGGATAACATGGGTAAACTTTCCAGACTTGTTAAGATCGACATAACAAGTCCTACAAACAAACAGTTAATTACTCAGGGAAATATCTTAAACATAACAGTAAATGTTGAGGAGGACACTGAAGAGCCTAATAACCTAAAGCTAATTAAATACTTTATAAATAATGAGAAGGTTTTTGAAACCGATATCTATCCTTACGGCTTTGCACTAAACACTCAGTCATATAACCTTGGTATACATAAGGTAATAGTAAATGCAGAGGATGCCGAATCGAATATTCTAGTATCTGAAGATGTTAGTTTTCAGATAAAGGAGAATATTATTCCGGCTCCGGTTGTAAAAATTAACTCTCCACAAAACATGTCTGATGTAAACAGAAATGTTGCATTTGACGTATCTGTTTCTGCAACAGATTCTAATGGTACGATAAGGATTTTAGAACTATTTGTAAACAACGTAAAATATGTGTCTGTTTTTGATCCATCAACATCGCCACATGTATTTAATATTAAGATAACAAACACTGGAATACATGAATTAAAGGCTGTTGCCACTGATAACGAAGACAATACAAGATATGATATAATAAATGTAAACGTAATACCATAAACATCCAGAACATATGAAAAAGATAATATTAGTATTAATAGTAGTTATTGCCAGTGCATCATTTATAAATGCACAGAACAGTAATGACACACTGCTTTTCAGGAAAAAGATAAGACCTGTTAAGGGCTTTAAAGGCATTTATATAGGAACCAGTTACCAACTTATAAAAAATATGATTAAAGACTCAACTACCTTTGTAGGAATCCCTCTTATAAACGGAAAGTATTATCTAAGAGATAATATGGTATTAAGAGCCGAGATATCAGCATATGAGACTCAGCAAAAATTTGCAGGTAAGAGTCTATCTGGTGAGGTTGGGAGAAATACAAAAAGTAAATCTGATGCAGAGTACAAAATAACCTTTGGTTATGAATATCATTTCTCTAAAAATAATATTGTAGATATATATACAGGAATTGGTATACCAATTGGTATTGAGCGAGAGGCTATATACAACACAACAACTTATAACACATTTGGCGATTATAATAAACATGACATAACCAGAACATCTTTTATATATGGCTTTGAACCACATCTGGGAATACAAGGATTTATAGGTAAACTACCAATATCTATAAGTGTTGAGTGGGGATTGAGAGCAATATTTACAGCTAATGTCAAATACAAACACAAGGTAGATCAATCTATTTCAGGAGTAAAATCAAGTTCTACATATTACACGGAGGGCATAGACGAAACAGGAGCCTTTGTGAATTTTACAGATCTGAATTTCAGAAAGTTCAACATTGGATCTGATGTAAGAGTAATGATTAATATTTATTTTAAATAGAATTCTTATGAACAGAGGTTATATATATATAATATCGACTGCCATATACATTATTATATTATCGTCATGCGTGGCAACTTATGACAAGGGTGGCTTCAGAGGCAATGATCTATCACCTACAGAGATTCAACTTATTCAAACAATGGATGATTACCTGTTTATTGATCAGGTTGATTTAGAGGTACACTACACTACATACCTTGGTTTTATAAGAGAGGTACACAGTATCAATAATCATCGAATGACTGATAAGTTAATAGGAAAAGTGAAAACTATTGGCAATACAAAAATTGGCGTTAATGGCTTAATGCGCAGAGCTTTATACGATATCGTTATTACATATCCAGATGCATCATTCTTTGTTGTAGTAAACAAACGCAAGAGCTATAAAAAAATGTTTCTTAGCCGCGAAGTAAAAAAGACTATTACAATACGATTATATAAACAAAAAAAATAGTTACAGTTTTCCCTGTTCATAAAGAAGAACCAGACGTTCAAGATCGGCATCGTCACCATTTTTATCATATTTATACTTTAGTGATGATCCGAACAGACGCGCTACCGAATGCCAAAAGAACGCAGAGAAGCCTCCTTTAAACTCTTTTAGAATCTCATACGTTGTATTCCCTGTCTCTCTGAATATTAATTTTATCAACATTCGCCCTTGAGATATAGTCATATTACGAAGTTCACCCTCAAACTGAGCAAACAATCTTTTCTCGGCCTTTTTTATATATCGTTTCTTCTCTCGCTCTGTTTTAAGTTTGACATACTCAGCATTTATCTCTTTTAATAATACCCCGGCTCTCTTTGCATAAGGATACACCTTTTTCAGATTTCTTATCTTACGTGAGTATCTCCATCTTTTATAAAACCTGAACATTCCACGTTTCGGATATACCTCTATAGGATCAAGAGTATCGACATATATTGTATCGTTTACAATTTTCTTAACCTTAACATACTCTTGGCCACTCATATTTTCAAAACTCAAAAATATAAACAGAGTAAACAGGATAATATATCTAATACGAACAACCATATACCCGCAAAATAGGAACTTTTAAACACCTTTGCAAAACAGAATTGCTAACAATTATCAATTTAGTCTATTGCATTGAATACATGTAATTAAAGATATAGATATTACAATTACACTAATTTGAGAATACTGAACAGAAATTTATTCTATTAATTTGCTAACAATATGATAAACCTTAGCACACAAATTGTATCAGAATAATAAAGTTTTTATTTTAACAAAGAATAATTATTTTTAATAGATTATTAAAACTGATGATTATGAATAATGTTACTACGCAAAATGAGATTAAATATGCTGGTTTCTGGATAAGATTAGCAGCATACATAATAGACTATTTAATAATATACTCAGCATTAGCTATTCTTATTTTTCCTGCTGCTGCTCTGCTTGGTTTCTCTATAGCGCTACCATCAATTGATGGGTATAATGAGTACAACGATGCTTACTATATTGTTCCTGCGGTTATCTCTTTCTATATCTATTCTAATGTTATTTCACTTGCTGCATCGTGGTTATACTTTGCATTTATGCAGTCATCAAAACATCAGGCTACTGTTGGCAAAATGGCTGTAGGAATAATGGTTACAAACAACAAACATCAACGATTAACTTTTGCAAGAGCTACAGGAAGGTATTTTTCAAAGATAATATCGTCTATGACATTACTTATAGGTTATATAATAGCTGGATTCACATTCAGAAAACAGAGTTTGCATGATATGATTGCCAGCACTTATGTTATATATAAAAAGTAAAAACAGATCCAATTAAATACTTATTAAAGCCCTAACAATTACTATAAACAATGAATGAGACAAATAACAACAAGTCTTTCTGGATTGATGCTCCGGAATGTACTGAGGTAAAGATAATGCAGGGAGGGCCCCTGTTAATTACAGGTAAACATCAGCTATATGACGAAGAGGGTAATCGGATAAAAACAGGAATTATGACATCTGTATGTAGATGCGGTAATTCAATGAACTCACCATATTGTGATGGAACCCACTTTAAAACTGGATTTGATAAATAATGGATGAGAAGCCAGATATTTTTTTTGTTAAAAATGGTCCGGTAAAAATCAAAGGCAAACATAAGTTGATTTTGCCGGACAATAAACCTCAATTTATTGAATCTGACACTGCTATCTGCAGATGTGGCAAATCAGAGGATCAACCAAAATGCGATGGCAGTCACAATAACTAAAATGCTAAATAAAAATCTCTGGTTAGTTCCTTATACTCATCTGAATACGAATGTCTGCCATTTGATTCTACAACAATACAATTTTTAACTATCTTAGAATCCTGATGTCTGCAAAACTCTATCAGAACCCTTTTAACAGATTTGTTTGGTGTAGGTTTTATGTCTGTAATCCTTGTAACATAGAAGTTATACTCCGATCCTGTATTAATAAATATGCCGGCTTCAACATATGGCAATATAACACTTATTCGTCCATTGTCGCTCAATATATTCGAGGCGCTCTGAAAGAAATCTTTAAATGATAATGTATCTGTATGTCTGGCCATATCTTTATTGCTATTACCAGATTTAAGTGAATTAACAAAAAATGGTGGATTCGACACTATATGGTCAACCTTAACATCTTCCTTTATATTAAATTCCTGAAATCTGATATTGCCAACAGTTATTCTATCTGCCCATGGAGAGTTTCTAACATTCTTTTTTGCAATATCCACAGACGATTCGTTAATATCAATAGCATAAATTTTCTCTGCTCCTCTCTGAGCTAACATCATTGCAATTAATCCAGTACCTGTTCCTACATCAAGAAAAGCTTCACTTTTATCTGTATCTGCCCATGCGCCAATAAGTACACCGTCTGTACCAACCTTCATTGCATCTTCTGATTGCTCTACAGAAAATTTCTTAAATCGGAATATACTATTTTTCATTCTTTACACCTTCAAAAATACCCAAACTAAACAGAGCAAAATCATATTTTACCGGATCTGTATCATCAAATTTCTTTAACGATGTTGTTACCTCTTCTGCCGCTTTCCAGTCTGTTTGTTTTCTTTTTAAAAGACCAAGATACCTTGCTACATTTGATGCATGTACATCAAGTGGCAATAAAAGATCTGCTGAGTTTATCGCTTTCCATAGCCCAAAATCAACACCCTCTCTATTGGTTCTAACCATCCAACGCAAAAA
>DKJY01000073.1 GCA_002454955.1 Bacteroidales bacterium UBA6680 | reverse complement strand
CAACTTTCGGATGACAGTGATATAAAATATACTATTGGGTAATCTTACTTTCTATTAAAGAAGCCATAATCTTAATAATACAGAAGACCATTCATCTGAAATTACCGTTACTCACAAACTCAGAGTAGCCATTCATTAAAAACAGAGATATTGAGTTGTATAATTTTCTATTATTGAATAATATTCTGCAATGCATGAGTGCTTTAAAAGCAGATGTATAGATTAATTAAGATTATAAATATTGAATAGTATTATGAGGTTTAACAGAGTTATAGTTTTTTTTATGTTGAGTACGTTAATATTTTCGGTAGGATGTAAGGAGTATAGTTATTCTGACCTTGCACCAAAATTGGAGTTAAAGATTGTAGACAGTAAAGGTGTAAGCCAAAAAGATGTTATTGTTAATCTGTACCATACCAAAGATGATTTCATGACAAAAAGTAATCTGTATAGCCGCAGAACATCAGATGGTAACGGAATATGCATGTTTCAGGATCTGCAAGAGACAACATACTATTTTTATGTAGAGAAAGGGCGCTTAAGTAATATGGGTGAAAAGATTACATTCTCTACACCACTCTATGATAATGAGGTACGCAAAATAGAGTGTGTGATAAAGTAATTTATATTTAACTATATTTTTTAGATAATATTCATTGCTTATAAGTTGGGGGTTAAAAAGGGACAGATATAATTAAACTCGCTGTAACAGACCAGAATCGTTACCAAGTATAAGGCGTGCCAGTCCAACAACCTTGCGGCACTCGGTAGTTAGGTCATCAAGAGCCTCGTTGCGTGCATGTGTAGCCTCTTTAGATTCTGTTCTCTCCCTGTCTCTTAATACACTTAATCTCTCAACATCCTTAATACCGTCTATTCTGTTATCAATAACCTTTGTTGTTACATTATACTCTGACAGAATATTTATTGCATCAGGCTCATTTTTAATACCACTGTAAAACATCAGGCTTATTTCGCGCCACTTATTATACGGAATTGTAGTATAATATTCTGGTATCAGCTTTTTTAATACTTTGTACTTGCTAAATGCTATTTTGTATAAACTAATATCTTTTCGTATTGTAGAGTTAACACTATTAAGTCTGTTTTTAAACTCTATATTTACTCTATGTAAATCCTGACGTTTACCTCTCTGTTTTATAATCAAACTATATGTATTAGTATATATACTTTTTAGCTTTTTTATATTGGTATTGTTGTAACCGTATATTGCCAAAGCATCTATTACTTCATTGTCATTAATTATATCAACTACTCTTCTTATCCAGTCAATTTTCTTTGTGACTATCTTATCCATAAATGTTTTTTGTTAAAATAGTTAACTATAAACAATTTACAACACTATATAATTAAAGTCAATAGCATTTATACTTTTTTAATTACCAATAGCAATATTTCTGTTAACAATTACTATTTTATATTACAGTGGTATATTATTCTGACATACTGATCCTATTTTTTTTGTAGGCAATACTATTTTACTAAGTACATAGTAATATATTAGTTGTTTATTATAGTATAATTATATCTAATAGAGCTCATTTTTTCTATACTGTATAGTTATTTTAATTATAGTTGGTTATAAAATATCTGTAGTAGATAATTAATTTTATACCATAGTATCAATTTTTGGCAATGTGTAGATATTGTTTATACAGATATATAGCTGAGTTAAATAAATGTAATAGAGACCTTTATTCGCAGGATAATAATTGTAAGTACAAGTTGTTTTTTAATATTAAAAATATAAAATACTACCACAAATAGCTCTATATTATTTTATGTAAATAATCATTCATATGAAATTACTTTTACTCAAAAGCTCAGATTATCCATTCATTCAAAACCAATGAGTTAAATTATTTATTTATTTATATTCTTACCCAAATTATATGTATTATATATAATAATATGTTATGCTCTTTTGATAATAACTCATGTAATATCAGATATATGAAAAGGTATTGTATACTAAAGACAAATTATTTAGATAAAACTAACATGAGCAAAGGCTTTTACTACATATTAAACAAAGCATGAGAATGGTCATTCACATACACAGAGGATGACTAATTATGCGAGTTCCATCTGACAAATGAAGGAACCTGTTGTAATGCCTGAGATATTTTATTACACCCCATATTGATAGTGTTTTTAAATATATATCACTGTAATTTATTACATTATCAACAATGTAATACAGGTTTATATTTATCTGTATAAAAATAGTGATCATTCAAGTAGTCGTAGATAAAACAAATCAAGAATTAAGGTTGTATATTTAAAAGAAAAAATGGTTGCTCTAATTTTATATCTATTCTTAGCTCTGTTTACCTCATTTCTCTGTTCAATAATGGAGTCGGTGCTATTATCAACTCCTCAATCTTTCTTGTTGGTTAAAAAGGATGAGGGTTACCACTGGGCAGGTCTGTTTATCGATTTAAAAGAGAAGATAGATAAGCCACTATCTGCCATATTATCGTTAAATACTGTTGCACATACAATAGGGGCAGCAGGAGTAGGTGCTCAGGCAATAAAGGTTTTTGGCGAGGCATCGTTCGGAATAGTTTCGGCAATACTTACAGTTTTAATTCTTGTAATTACAGAGATAATACCAAAGACAATTGGGGCAAGATACTGGAGAAGTTTATCAAAGGTATCATTCTATATCATTAAAATAATGATAATTATTACCTATCCATTGGTAGTTATGTCAGCTTTTATTACGCGTATTATCTCAAAAAATAGTAGTCAGCAATCTACAAGCAGAGAGGAGATTGCAGCTCTGGCAAGTATAGGTACAGACGAAGGTCTGTTTTCTGATAAAGAGAATAGAGTAATTCAGAATATACTTAAACTAAAAAAAGTTAAAGCAACCGAGGTTATGACTCCCAGAGTTGTTGTTGCTGTTGCCGACGAGAATATGCAACTACAGGAGTTTTTGGCTAATAAAGGTTATCTTAATTACTCGCGCATTCCGGTTTTTTCTGATAACGATGAGAACATTACCGGCTATGTTCTGAGACAGCAGGTACTTGAGAACCTTGCTGAAGACAGGCATGAGCTTTCTCTGAAAGATATTAAACGTGAAATAATGGTTTTTCCGGATACTGTGGTTCTTTATACACTTTGGGAGAGATTATTAGAGAGAAAGGAGCACATAGCATTAATTGTTGATGAGTATGGCGGGTTAGACGGAATTGTTACAATGGAGGATGTAATAGAGACCATGCTTGGGCTTGAAATTGTTGATGAGAATGACATTGTTACAGATATGCGTAAGTATGCACGCGAAAGATGGGAATCTAAAAAGGCAGGGTATAATAAAATTTAAATGGTATTAAGTATCAGATAATAAAGATAAAGTACATAAAGATTCTCGAAATCAAACCCTATACAGATATAGTTTAATGGAGTTATAAACACCAAAAGAGACAGATCTTTGGGATTAGCAAAAATGAGTATTTACCACCAATACTTTAGCTATTTAGTGCAGTTATTAGTATACAGTTAGCTATACTGGTAATAATCCTTACGAATCTGTTTATTGGGAGTGATAAGAAGTGGGTGAATTCTGCTATTTTTTTGATAAAATACTTAATAAGATTATACTTGAGGTTGTCAGGATTAACGAATTTATATCGTGTTAGAAATAAGTTACAAACTATTAAATTGTAAGATATATGATTATTTTTGGTACAGGAAGAATGCGAATTAAGAAGTATGATGACTATACAATAGTATGCGAAAATTGTGGAGAGAGTGCACAACTATTTTCGGTTTATCAGCAATATTTCCATGTCTTTTTTATACCGTTTTTTCCATCAGGGGTTAAATCAATAAGTTGTGCATGCATAAAGTGTAACGATATGTTTAATCAGAAGAGACATAGTCACTATTTATCTATTACAAGAACACCTTTATATATGTATACAGGAGCTGTTCTCTTCTCGTTGTTGATTATATCTCCATTTATTATAGGAAACATAGTAAGGTATCTGGCATAATAATGAGTATAACAACTGTTATAGTTTTAAAAGAGTACGCTTTATTAGGTGTTGTATGTTCTGTTTTATATATTTGTTATTGAACCAGGCTAATTTGCAAGAATCTATCTGTTATAAATGCATATATGTATCTGTTTAGGCAAGCAATATGTGTGTTATAATAGAGTACCATTTAGTGTAAAACAATTACAAGATATTTAAGAATCTGTGTAATGTAAGAGTAATAAGCATGGAAGATAATATAATAACTGATAGTAAGAACAGAGAGATACTTTATCTGCTAAGTTCAGGTAAGTTTAGTGATGTAATAAAACTTACTAATAAAAAAGGATTCAGGATTAAATATCTGTTGAGATTAGGCAAAAGAAAAACCGGTAATAAAGGGTTCTCATGTGATATACTGAACTCATGCCTAAGGCACAGACTTAAACCAAATAGCTATACCAGAACAAGAGATATAAGCTTTAACGATGAGTTTATTGAAGAGCTTAATGAACTTGTAAGAATATTATTGGTACTTGAAGATTATAAAGGAGCCACAGATTATGAGAAAACACTGTCATTAACAATCCTGGAGTGTGTAAAAGATGGAGCTATATTTATTGAGCAGAACTCAGGAGATTATCCTATGAGCTCAATAAATGCAAAAATATGGATGGATGGTGCAGGATTAAGAGTAAAGGCAGAGGAGTTATCGTACTATTTTAACAGAAAGAGAGATAGTAATAGTGAGTTGGACTCATTATTTCTGAAGGCTAAATTAACAAATACAGTAATGAGTCACTATCCTAATTTGGTAGGACCCGATATGATTGCTGTTGGCAATAAGCTTGAGCATATTGGTAGTGCAGAAAAAGCTATGCAGTTTTATAAACCGGTAGAACTTGATTTTACTGATCTGGTTCAGGACATACAGGATAAGATTGATAATCACAAATCAGAGATTGGAGAGAATGACGTTATAATTATTAAGTCGTTAACTGATGCATTAGAGGGATTAAAGAGATTAGGCGAGCAGGTTGATGAAAATAAGTTGATTAACAGCAAACAGGTTCTGATTAAGGTTGAAGAGATAGTTGCTGCAAATATGAATTGATAAGCTAACCAATCTGCTTTATTACCATTTATTAAAAAAAAGCAATCAACAATGAGTAATTTTGATATAGAAAAGACATTGAATTCAGATTTGATGAATATTTCTAAAGATGTTCTTGAAGTTGGTATTGATTCAATACTTGAAGACGGGTTATTAAAGGATATACCAGGTCTTAACATATTATCAAGTTTGGCAAAAGTTGGATTAAATATCAAAGACAGACTGTTTATAAAGAAACTCTTGCATTTTTTATATGAAACTCAGAGTATTCCTTTAAAAGAAAGGCGTAAAACTATTCAAGCAATAAATGATTCTGATGATTTTCAGACGAAAGTTGGCGAAAAATTAATTTTTATAATTGATAAGGCAGACGAAGCAATAAAGGCTAAAATATTGGGACAATTGTTTAGTTTAGTGCTTGAAGAGAAGTTAGGATATCAAATGTTTTTAAGGTGCGCGGAATCAATTAATAAAATATTTACTACAGATTTGAATTGGTTCCTTGATAAATCTCATTTTGAGTTTAACGATAGAATTGAAAGAGAAAGTTTGTTTAATGCTGGGATTCTAAAAATTGTATCCGCTGATGGTGCTACAACTATGGGATCTAGTAGTTTTGAATTAAAATATGATATTTCAGAAGTTGGTTTATGTTTATATAAATATTTAGGTAAATCAAGAATGAAATTAGAATCATTAACTGATCGAGAGAATAATAAAAACAAATGGTAACTATGTATTACAAAATAGGCGTAACAGTAGCAAATTCAAGAGCTGTAATCTGCTTCAATTTTTTACCAGTTTGATAGGTTTGAAGCCCGCAATCGCC
>DKJY01000061.1 GCA_002454955.1 Bacteroidales bacterium UBA6680 | reverse complement strand
GAGAGATATCAGTTTGACTTACAGGTTTGGATGGAGCGTTTTAGGGGTGTAGCCACAAAATATCTACATAACTATCTGTCATGGTATCGTGAGCTGGATGAATTTGACTTTAAGATTGTCCCTGAGACAGTATTAATAAGGGCTAAGCGACCTGAGAGATACAATACCAACCATTTCCGTTGACAGAACAGAATGTAGCAATAATAAAAAATAACAGTATAACGACAGTGTTTTTTATTTCGGGAATATATAAAATACTATAACTTTGTCGACTGATATAATTAAATGTAATCTTTTGATATGGAATTTAGTGAATTAGGGGTGTCTAATGAAATGGTTATTAGAGTCAAAGAACTTGGTATGAGTAATCCATTTCTTATTCAAGAGAATGTAATACCAATCTTTTTAAAAGAAAAGGATATTATTGGTATAGCTGATACAGGATCAGGTAAGACTGCTGCGTTTGCTATTCCTGTTATTGATAAGCTAAAGGCTAAAAAGGAGTTGAAAAATAGACATATCAGGGTACTCGTAATTACTCCAACGCGTGAGCTGGCAGTTCAAGTTGCTGAGGTTTTTAGGAGCTTGTCAGAGAATCTGTCTTACAGAGTAAAGGTTGTTGCGGCTTATGGAGGGGTTTCTATTAATCCACAGATGATGAAAATGAATGGAGCAGAGATTGTTGTAGCAACACCAGGTAGGTTATTGGATTTATGTCTATCTAATGCTTTATCACTTTCTGAGGTTGAAACACTTATAATAGATGAAGCTGACAAGATGTTATCTATGGGATTTAAAGATGATATGAATGAGATATTTAAGATGTTGCCAGTTAATAGACAAACAGCTCTCTTCTCTGCAACATTATCAGATAGGGTTACCGAATTAACGGATGTAGTATTACGAGATCCTGAGATTATAAAGGTGGATGAAAAGCCCATAAATAGACCGGAAATTAAACAATGTGCTTATGTAATTTCAGAGGAACGAAAAGGACCATTTCTTAGATATCTGATAAAAAGAGAATCTGTTGATAGGGTAATTGTATTTGTATCTTCAGGAAGAAGAGCTGATTTGGTCTCAAAGAAGCTGAACAGAAATGGAATAAAGTCATTGCCATTTCATGGAGGAAAGAGTCAAGGATCAAGAACAGATGCATTAATAAAATTCAGAAACGGATCAGTAAATGTATTGGTTGCGACGGATTTGGCCTCAAGAGGAATAGATGTTGCAGATATGCCTCTTGTAATTAACTATGAGTTACCACGTTCACCTAAGGACTATATTCATCGAATAGGACGTACTGCTAGGGCAGGAGCAGGCGGTGATGCTGTAACAATTATTACACATTCTGATATCCATCATTTTAGAGTAATACAGAGTAAAATAGGAAGAAGGATTCCTGTAATACATGCAGATGACATAGATCTTAAAGGTTATTGATAATACAAAGCATCAGGTGTTTTGTACGAAACACTTGATGATCTTTCTAAAATTTAACCTCAATCTGGAATATTCTGTTTTGCAAGACCTTTGTTAAATCCTTCTATAATACATCTTCTCTTAAGGTACTGTAAAACATAGTCTATTGTTTATATTGGATTTTAGTACTGCTGATATAATTTTTTCTGTATCATTATGTCTGGGTACACAGCAATGACTATAATGCAGCTGGGATTATGTTGCGTTTTAGTAACTTGTATTTCATAGATAAGTTATTTTATTAATCGTTGTTCTAGAACTGAAATCTTTGCTTTAAGACGAGCTATCTCTATATTAATCTCTTTGTTTGATCTGTCTTCTTTGGAAAGGTTATTATATATAATTTCAAATATATCCTTATTTTTTCTGTATATACTAAATATCTTATATTTCAAGGATGTAAAAGAGAAGATTGTCCCACCTATCCCTATTCCTGGAACAGACTCTTTTATAGCTATATATATAGAAAAGCAAGTTATGGCTAATGCAACTATTATCTGTACTGTATAGTTCAGTTTACTTTTCATAGGAATTGTTTATGTAATGTGTGTTTTTGTTGATATTTAAACCTTTGATATTTCATATCCTGAAAGATTTAAGTGTATTTTTATTCAGGATTAACTCCAACTACCTCTTTGTTTGTTTTCTTTGTAGTTAAGTCATCGTTGATATTGTCATATCTGAAATTATATGAATATATATTTTCAGTCTCTTTGTTATTCTCTCTAGACTCTTTTCTTTCAGATATTCTGAATATTTCTTTCATGCCAAATATAAGAGCCCATATGGTAGTGTTAAATGTTAGCCAATGAGAATCTTTTATATGATTGTTTAATAGAAGCCATGTAGATAACCATGTTCCGGCAATAAGCCCCCATAGCTTAACGCTTATAGCTGTGAATAATAATTTGTTTCCCCATTTTTTTATTATCAATCCTTTATCTTCAGAAAATTTTGTAGTTGTTTTATAGTGTCTCATATTAAGTATTAAAATTCATAAAAGTCCGGAATAATTTACCGGTGATTGTTTAGTTTGGTTTGTGTTATTATGTTTTGCTATAACGCAAAAATATAAGTTATAGTGTGATTATTTTAATTAAACTCTCATATTTCTTAATAGATCACAAGTTTCGTTATCTGCAAAACCGTTTGGGGTTAGGTTGTTTTTAAATTGAAACTCTTTTATTGCAGCAATAGTTTCAGGGTTAAGATCTCCGTCTATTTCGCTATCATACAAGTTAAGCGACTTAAGGATTGTCTGCATCTCATTTACGGATAATAGATTTCTTGTTTGCGACATACGTTTCCTGAAATCAGAAATCCAGTTATCTGTTGCATATCCAGGACATGCAGGTTTCCCAAAATCAGAGTGACCGTACACATTATTATATGATAAATTAAGATCAGATAATAATCCTTTAACCAGAAATTCAAGAGCCTTTAATTGATCATTGTTAGGACCGGAAACACCAAGATCATAGCCTTTACCTTTGAAATTACCAACCAACATAATACCAATGCTGTCAGAGTTATGATTGGTGGCATGCCAAGTAATGTCTTTAAGACTGTTTGCTTGTATTATTGTTCCATCTTTTTCAATACCAAAATGATAACAGAAGTGTGGACATCCTCTTTTTGAGATGTGATTTGGCGAGATATGATATTTGTTTACACCCTTTATATTGCTGTTTCCCAGCTCCTGATGTATAATAATCTTTTTTATAGAGTTGATATCCCTCTTTTGCCACACCCTAGTTGGGTGCCACGGCAATTGATTAATTCTGTCGACTATTTTCATAATAGAATAATTAGTTTTTCATAGTTACCAGGTTTGTTGGCACTAAAATACCTTATTTTTGCCGATTTACCAACCATATGTGTGTGTAATTGCTTTATTATTTGAATATTATTTACTCTATATCGCCTCTGCTTTACAGGTTACGGAAGATAGATAGATATAACCATGTGGTATTGTGACTGAATGGTTAATTGTTTTAGCAATATTTTGGTAGTAAATGTAAAGTTAAAAAACACTATTGTTTTATTCTAAACATTTTGTATAATAAAACTTTTAATTGTCATTAAAATGTGTTAAATTAACTATACTGTTAATGTATGGTAATTATATAACCATTGCTTAGGTAGATAAAACTGTTTATTTGCGCATCTCTTAAGCGGTGATATTGTTAAACATAAAACACGCGAAAATGAGAAAAATTAGATTTTCAGGACTAATCTTAGTATTAGTAATGTTATTAATCCTCCCCGAAACATCTTTTTCACAAGTAAGAAGCAGAGTAGCTGAATTACGTTCATTCTCTTCGCAACGTGCTAAGGAATATAAAGCGCGTAAAGCTGAGGCGGTAACAAGAGCTAATCAGTTAGGAATACCTCTGTTTATAAAAACAGAGAAGGTATTTATGGAGTTACAGTATTTTGATAATGATATCCCAATCTATTTTCAAACATTTAACTCAAATTCAGCAAAGACAATATCAACAGATAAAGTTCTTCCTGGAGGTAGCTCTGGCTTAAATCTTGACGGTGCAGGTATAACTATTCGAGAGTGGGATGGTGGTGCTGTACGTGTAACTCACCAGGAGTTGGTAAACAGAGTTGTTCAGGGCGATAATGCTACAACAACACATTACCATGCACAACATGTAGCAGGAACTATGATCGCTTCAGGTGTTAACGCCAATGCTAAAGGTATGGCTCCAGCAGCAAATCTTAGAGCATTTGATTGGAATAATGATGTGTCAGAAATGGCAACAGAGGCAACTAATGGAGCTTTAATGTCGAATCACTCTTATGGTTATATTACTGGATGGGCTTGGAATGGCTTTGGATGGCAGTGGTATGGTGATACAAGTGTTAGTACAAGTGAGGATTATAGATTTGGGTTCTATAATAGTAACACAAAAAATTATGATGTTGTAGCCCATAATGCACCATATTATCTCATTGTTAAGGCTGCAGGAAATGATCGTGGTGACGGGCCAACGAGTGGTCAGTATCCTCAGGATGGTCCATACGACTGTATAGGGGCTGTTGGTGTAGCAAAGAATATACTTACTGTTGGCGCTGTTAATGATATTACAGCTGGATATTCACAACCATCAGATGTTGTAATGAGTAGTTTTAGTTCATGGGGACCTGCTGATGATGGAAGAATTAAACCAGATATATGTGCTAATGGAGTTAGTCTGTATTCTACAGATGATGATAGTGATAGTGATTATCAGACGTTAAGTGGAACATCAATGGCAACGCCGTCTGTTACAGGTTCTCTTGCACTATTACAGCAATATTATCAATCTAGAAAAGGAGTAGGTCAGTTTATGAAATCAGCTACACTTAAGGCATTAGCAATACATACAGCAGACGAAGCAGGTCCAAATAATGGTCCGGATTATATGTTTGGATGGGGGCTGATGAATACACTTAAGGCGGTAAATAAAATTACGGAAGATGATAACAATAATGTTATTGATGAGCTGTCTCTTTCTAATGGACAATCATATACAAGAACTGTTAATTCTGATGGAACAAATCCAATAAGAGTTACAATAGTTTGGAATGACGTTCCTCCTACGAATACACCTGCTAAATCACTTGATCCATCAGATCCAATGTTAGTTAATGATCTTGATCTTACATTAACAAAAGGGAGTGATACATTCTATCCTTGGAAACTAGATAGAACTAATCCGTCTTCAGCAGCTACAAAGAGTACCAAGAATAACGTCGATAATGTAGAGGTTATTGATATACTTAACCCTGCGGCCGGAGATTATGTAATAACAGTATCCCATGTAGGAACACTATCAGGAGGGAGTCAGGATTTTTCTATTATTCTAAGCGGAATTTCTGCACAGGTACTTCCAGATAAACCAACTGCTAATTTTACAGCATCTTCAACGTCGGTAATACAAGGACAAACTGTTACATTTACAGATGTATCAACAAATGCTCCAACTTCGTGGTCATGGACATTTACCGGAGGAATACCAGCATCAAGTACTGACCAGAATCCTACAATTACTTATAATACCCCAGGAACTTATTCTGTTACATTAAGTGCTACTAATCAATATGGAACAGGAACAATTACTAAAACAGATTATATTACTGTATTATCTGGTAAACCTGTTGCTGACTTTACAGCATCATCAACAGATATTGCAACTGGTGCAAATATTACATTTACAGATGCATCAACAAACACTCCAACTTCGTGGTCTTGGACATTTACCGGAGGAACACCAGCTTCAAGTACAGACCAGAATCCTGTAGTTACTTATAATACAGCAGGAACATATGCTGTAACACTTACGGCAACAAATTCATATGGTAATGGAACGGTAACAAAGAATGCGTATATAACAGTTTCTGATGCGCAGTATTGTGAATCAAAAGGTAATAATATTACATATGAGTGGGTTAAGAAGGTTACAATAGGATCGTTTGTTAAGAATTCTGATGCTCAAAAATATAGTGATTTTACTTCAGATGTAATAACGCTTACTGAAGGGCAGTCTGTTAATATAGAACTTGTTCCTGGGTATAAGAGTACTCAGTATAATGAATACTGGAAAATATGGGCAGACCTTAATGGAGATAAAGATTTTGATGATGCTGGAGAACTTGTGTATGACCATGGCAGCTCGGCTAAGAATGCAGTAACAGGTTCACTTACTATTCCTACATCAGCAACAGCATCTACAACACGCTTAAGGGTTGTAATGAGTTACTATGCAATTCAAGGACCATGTGGTACATTTACATACGGAGAGACTGAGGATTATACGCTAAATATTATTGCATCAAGCTCAGATGAATCAGATAAATCTGATTTAAATGAGAAGATATTGCTAGAAATGGATAATGTAATTATTACGCCAAATCCAACAAGCGGAATATTTACTGTAGATGCTGAAGGAGGAACTGTTGATAAAGTGATAATATACTCTATTACAGGGAAACTTGTAAAAATAATTGATTCTAAGGGCGATAAAGTAAGTATTGATATATCTGAAATGAATAGTGGAATTTATCATGTCAAGATATTTACAGCTAACGGAAATATTGTTAAGACAATTATTAAGCGTTAGTAATATTATTCAAACTTTTATTAAGCAGTCCGATATTTACGGACTGCTTTTTTTAGTTAAATTTTGTGGTTTAAACGAATCTTGAAAGAGTTTATTATTCTAATACTGAGTGATTTTAATTAATAGTCACGTCTTTATATTGGTATTGTTTATACGAATAATATCTCTTGATATATATGTCTTGTGAATTCCTGATAAGGCATAGATTATTGTTTTTATATACACGTTGTTATAAATAATATTTTTACACAATTGTTTGAACCCTTTGTATTACCTAATGTATAAGTATTTCTACATATATTAAGATTTTAATAATTGTTGATTTTTTAACCAAAACATCAAAAAATATTTGATTTATAATAAATGCTATTCTATATTTCAAGTGCTAAATTATGATTTGTATATTTTATTATACTCATTTACTGCTTAATAAGTAAAAAATTTATTTGCCCGTAACAAACTTTTAAGTAGTAAAGTTTTGTTAAATTTAAAACACGTGAAAGAATGAGAAAAACTAGACTCATTGGACTGATTTTAGTATTAGTCTGCTCTACCATGCTTGTAAATACTCAAGCACAAGTAAGAAGCCGTGTAGCAAAGCTAAGGTCTTTTGCAGCACAGCGCTCACAGGAGTTTAAACAACGTAAAGCTGAAGCTGTTCATTTAGCTAACGAGCGTAGTATACCGTTGTTTATAAAAACAAAAACAACTTTTATGGAGTTGCAATATTTTGATGGTGATATGCCTGTATATTATCAGACATCAAATGCAAATGCGGCTAAAACAATTTCAACAGATAAAGTTCTTCCGGGTGGAAGTTCCGGGCTTAATCTTGATGGTTCTGGAATTACTATTCGTGAATGGGATGGGGGAGCAATACGCCTTACTCATCAGGAGTATGGTAACCGTGCTGTTCAGGGCGATTCACCGAGTTCAACACATTATCATGCTGCACACGTTGCAGGAACAATGATTGCATCAGGAGTTCAGGCTTCAGCAAAAGGAATGGCTCCAGCAGCTAATCTTAGAGCTTTTGATTGGAACAATGATATTGCAGAGATGGCAACAGAAGCATCTAATGGGGCTCTTATGTCAAACCACTCTTACGGGTACAGTGTTGGTTGGACATGGACAGGTTATAGCTGGTCATGGTACGGAAATAGTAGTATTAGTTCTCAGGAGGATTATAGATTCGGGCTTTATACCTCTGATACTAAACAGTATGATCAGGTTGCTCATGATGCACCATATTATTTGATAGTAAAAGCTGCCGGAAATGATAGAGGTGATGGCCCCTCTGGAGGACAATATCCTAAGGATGGACCATATGATTGTCTTGGACCTACAGGTGTAGCAAAGAATGTACTTACAGTTGGTGCTGTAAATGATATTACCGGAGGTTACTCTCAGGTCTCAGATGTTACAATGAGTAGTTTTAGCTCATGGGGACCTGTTGACGATGGAAGAATAAAACCGGATATATGCGCAAATGGTGTTGGTGTTTATTCAACTGATGATAGTTCAAATTCAGGATACAGAAATCTTGATGGAACCTCTATGGCAACACCTTCTGTAACAGGTTCTATAGCATTGCTTCAACAACATTATCAGGCAAAAAAAGGATCTGGTCAGTTTATGAAATCAGCTACAGCAAAAGCTCTTGTAATTCATACAGCAGATGAAGCAGGTCCAAATGTAGGTCCTGATTATATGTTTGGTTGGGGATTAATGAATACCAAGAAAGCTGCTGATAAAATTACAGAGGATGATAATAGAAATGTTATTGATGAACTAACATTAAATAATGGAGCTACATATACAAGAACTGTTGCTGCAACCGGTAACCAACCATTAAGAGTAACTGTTGTTTGGAATGATGTTCCTCCAACAAATGTGGCTCCTAATCAGTTAGATCCTGCAAACGTAATGTTGATGAATGATCTTGATGTTACAATTACGCGTAACGGAACAACTTATTATCCCTGGAAACTAAATAGAACTAATCATAGTGCTGCTGCAACAAATAATAGTAAGAATAGTGTAGATAATGTAGAGGTTATAGATATAGCAAATCCTTCTGCTGCAGATTATGTTATTACAGTGTCACATGTAGGAACTCTTTCTGGTGGTAATCAGGACTTTTCTATTATTATTAGCGGTATTGGCGGGGCTGTTCAACCTCAAAAACCTGTTGCAAACTTTACTGCTTCGTCAACAAATGTTACAGTGGGCGGAAGTGTTACATTCACAGATAACTCTACAAATAACCCAACATCGTGGTCGTGGACATTTGTTGGAGGAACACCGTCTTCAAGTACACAACAAAATCCAGTTATTACTTATAGTTCAGCTGGTACATATGCTGTTACATTAAATGCAACAAATGCTCAGGGAACAGGAACAATTACCAAAAATGCTTACATCACTGTCGCAGATAAACAATATTGTTCATCTGCAGGTGAGAATGTTTCTGATGAGTGGATTAAGAAGGTGACTATTGGAAATTTTGTTAAGAGTTCGGGAGCTCAGAAGTATTCTGACTTTACATCTGAGACTGTAACGTTAGCAAAAGGAGTTGCAACAAACATTGAGCTTGTACCCGGATATTCTGGAACAGCATATAATGAGTATTGGAAAATATGGGTAGACTTAAATGGTGATAAAGACTTTGATGATCCTAATGAACTTGTTTATGATCATGGAGCAAAAGCTAAGAATGCAATAACAGGATCGTTAACAATCCCTGTATCAGCTACAGCTACTACAACCAGAATGAGAGTATCTATGAAATATAACGGAGCGCAAACACAGTGTGAAACATTTGATTACGGTGAGGTTGAAGATTATACAGTAAACCTGACTGCAAGTGTACAGCCACCAGCAGTTCCTGCAAATGTTTCAGCATCAAATATTACTAAGAACTCATTTACTGTCTCATGGAACTCAGTGTCTGCGGCTACATCATATACAGTACAGGTAAGAGAAACAGGAGGATCATGGTCTGATAATTCAGTATCTGCCATAACATATAACCATACAGGAGCAACTCCTGCTACCACATATGAGTACAGAGTAAAAGCGGTTAATGCTGGAGGTAGCAGCAACTACTCAACAACAAAAAGTCTTACAACTCTTAATGATGATATCTCATATTGTTCATCAAAAGGTAAGAATGTTTCTGATGAGTATATTGATTATGTTTCGTTAGGCGGTATGACAAATACTACAGCAGCAAATGGTGGGTATGGCGACTTTACATCTAAAGAAGCAACAATAGCTCGTGGAGCAACAGAAAGATTAAGAGTTAGTGCTGGATTTACTGGTTCTGCATATACAGAGTACTGGGCAGCATGGATCGATTTTGATAAGGATGGTGTGTTTGAATCAACAGAAAAAGTGCTTACTGGATCGTCAAGTTCATCAGGAACACTATATGATGATTTTACTGTGCCTTCAGATGCTGTTATAGGAAAAACAAGAATGCGTGTGTCTATGAAGTACAATAGTGCTCAAACAGCTTGTGAAACATTTAACTATGGTGAGGTAGAGGATTATACAGTTAATATTACAGCAGCAAGTGTATCTGCATTTAGTGATACATCAATTGGCGATGGAGAGAAGATTGGCAATGAGCAGCCAACAAAACAGTTAATTGTTACTCCGAATCCTACAAATGGTAAGTTTACTATTGTTTTAACTAATAGTGCTGATAAGTATGTAAGAATATACTCTTCAACAGGTAAGCTTGTTAAAACAATTGTTGTTCTTGACAGAAAAATAGATGTAGATATTACTGATTTTGCAAACGGATTATATTACGTTAAGGTAAGAACTACAAAAGGAGATATTACAAAGAAGATACTTAAATATTAGAGTGTAACTGGTTTAATTTAGACTTAGCGAGGTGCCTGTTTTGGGTAGCCTCGCTTTTTTATTAATTTTGCCCGATATAATGACGAAACATGAACGGGAAAACTTTTAAAGATTATTATAAATTAATTGATGAAATAGATCTGCTTTGTGAACGCTTGTCTGATAAGCATAAAAAGCAGATGGTTTGTAAAGCAGGTTGCGACAAATGTTGCGAGAACTATGGTGTACTTCCTATAGAGTTTTACGCAATAAGAGCAAAGATGTATGGCGAAGTTAAACGTTTTGAACCTGCAGAGGATGAGATAGAGGAGGGGATATGCTCTTTTCTTAAAGAATCAATGTGTACAATATATAATTACAGACCAATAATATGTCGTAGTCATGGTTTGCCCTTACTATTTATGGGCGAAGATGATAATTGGGAAATGTCTATCTGTGATCTGAATTTTGTTGATTACGATCTGTCTGAATTTACAGAGAATAATACTTTTCCAATGGATACTTATAATAGTAAACTATTTATGTTAAACAGAGAGTTTATTAAACAGAACCCTCAGTTGGGCTGTGATGAATATCAGTTTATATCTCTCAGAAGATTATAGATATAAAAAGAGCAATACCTGATAAAGTTATATCAAATATTGCTCTTTTTATTATAAAATAGTTATCCATTAATTACACCCGAACCAATAAGCTCACCATCTGTATTATACCATGCAGCAAACTGACCTTCTGTAATACCACGTTGTAACTCCTTAAAAACAATATACATTCCATCTTCTTCGCAAAATAGAGTTGCTTTTTGTAAAGGCTGTCTGTAACGTATTCTTACCATATAATCTGAACTCTGACCTGGTTCAAGTTTAAGTGTACGATTAACCCAATGTGTCTCCTCTTTATCAATAAATAGAGCTGGACGATATAAACCAGGATGATCCTTGCCTTGACCCACATAAACAACGTTTCTTTTAACATCAGTAGCAATAATAAAAAGAGGTTCTGGAGTACCTCCAACATTAAGTCCTTTGCGCTGACCTATAGTATAAAAGTGTGCACCAACATGTTTCCCGACAATTTTGCCATCAAGCGGATGATACTTAAATGGTTTACTCAGTATAGTTTTGTCAGTAGTTCTGTTTATTCTGTTATATTTTTTAAAAGATTTATCTATCTCAATAATATTACCCTCTTTTGCCTCAAGTTGTTGTTGCAAAAATGTAGGGAGGTCAACCTTTCCAACAAAACAGATACCCTGTGAATCCTTTCTTTGGGCAGTTGCTAAATCAAGTTTCTTTGCTATCTCTCTTACTTCAGGTTTATCAAGGTGCCCTATTGGAAACATAGCTTTCTCTAACTGTTTCTGCGATAACTGACACAAGAAATAGCTCTGATCTTTATTGTTATCGGTACCGGCAATTAACTTGTAAATGGTCTCCCCATTAATCGCCTCTTCAGATTTCTGACAATAATGTCCGGTTGCTACATAGTCTGCTCCAAGCTTAAGAGCCTCTTCAAGAAAGGCATCAAACTTAATTTCCCTGTTACAAAGAACATCCGGATTAGGTGTTCTCCCTTTTGAGTATTCATTAAACATATAGTCAACAATACGTTTTCTGTATGTTTCACTCAAATCTACATAGTTGAATGGTATATCAAGCTTTTTTGCTACAAGTTCGGCCATTATTCTATCCTCTTCATATGAACAGTCGCCTTGTAATGTAACATCTGCATCATGCCAGTTCTGCATAAAAAGACCAATTACTTCATAGCCCGACTCTTTTAACAGATATGCAGCAACACTGGAATCAACACCTCCTGATAAACCAATAACTACCTTCTTCATATATTTCTCCTTATCTCTTTAAATAGAAAGATAAAATCTGATAACTTTATTTAAAAGTAATTCAGATATCATACTATTGTGTCTCAAACTGCAAAAGTATTAAAAAAGATTATAGATGTTGTAAAACAAGCTATATTATTGACAAGTACGAGAACAATTACTGTTAAAGCTTGTTTTTGTTTTAAAATAGGTATTTCAATACCTTATTTATATAGTAAAAGTTAGTATTGCAATTATAGAATTCCTATTTTTGCGAGCATTATAGCTTTTTTATTTAGTTATATTTATAGTGTTAAAGAATTGAAAAATAAAACAATTATATAATAGTTATGCAAAATACAGTTGAAGTAAGCGGTAAGATTCATTGGATAGGTACTAATGATCGAAGAACACACCTTTTTGAAAATATGTGGCCTTTAGAACACGGTGTATCATATAACTCATACATTATTAATGACGAGAAGGTTGCGCTTGTTGATACAGTTGAAATAGGAACAGCTGCTGAATATCTTGATAAAATAGAGAGTATTATTGGCGATAAGGCAATAGATTACCTTATTGTTAACCATATGGAACCGGATCACTCAGGAGCGATAGGAGCAATACTTCATCGTCATCCTGATATGAAGATTATTGGAAACATTAAAACTAAAAAGATATTACAGGCATATTTTCCGGTTGCTGAAGAGAACTATATGTTAGTAGCTGATGGCGATGAGCTTGATCTGGGATACCATAAACTTAAGTTCGTAATGACCCCTTGGGTTCACTGGCCAGAGACAATGGTATCATATGATATGACAGATAAGATTATGTTCTCATGTGATGCTTTTGGTACGTTTGGTAGTCTTGATGGTGGTATATTTGATGATGAGATAAACTTCTCTTTCTACGAAGAGGAGATGCGCCGTTACTATTCAAATATTGTAGGAAAATATAGCAACATGGTTCAGAAAGCTTTTAAAAAGCTTGACGGAATAGAGGTGTCTATGATATGTTCTTCTCATGGACCAATATGGCGTAGTAATCCACAAAAAGTACTTGATCTTTACTATAAGTGGAGTAATTATGAAACAGAAAGAGGTGTTGTAATTATATGGGGATCAATGTATGGTAATACAGAGAAGATGGCAGATGTTATTGCACGTCATCTTGTAACAAAAGGTATACGTAATATTAAAATGTACGATGCATCAAAAACGCATATCTCACACCTTATTAAAGATATATGGAAATATAAAGGAGTTATTCTTGGAAGCTGTGCATATAACTCAGGTATGTATCCAAAAGTTGCACAACTATGTTCAGAGCTTGAGCACATGCAGGTTAAAAACCACTTTTTAGGACTATTCGGATCATATAGCTGGAATGGTGGAGGTGTTAAGAACCTTATGAAATTTGCAGATAATATTGAGTGGGATCTTATTGCAGATCCGGCAGAGATTAAAGGTAGCCCATCAGAAGCTAATCTTGATCAGTTAGAGGTTATTGCTACAGAGATGGCTAAAAGACTTAAAGAAGAGTTCCCTATGGATCACTAAAAAATAGATTATTACATACACTAAAAGCTGCACCTTGTATTTAGGGAGCAGCTTTTTTTGTTAAAAAATATTAACAAATACTTGTTAACTGTTATGTATTGTATATATTAGTCGTGTTAAATAACACTGAAATATTATAGCGTTTTAATCCCTGAACGGTTCTTAAACATATAACCATATTTAGTTTTTTGAAATACACAGTATATAAAGTATCTGCTATACCTGTATCGGTATAGCGTAATTTATTAAATACAATTTAATTATGAGAAAGCTTATAGTATTACTTCTGTTTATGCCACTAACACTATCGCTGTTTGGTAATAAACAATACTACAAATTATTAAGGAGAGCGGAGCAGTGTGTAATAGATGAAAAACTCGATTCGTCATTATACTATTATCAGCAGGCGCTCACAAAGTACAACTATCCTTTTGTAAAGGATATAATGGCAGCGGCGTGTGTGGCACACTATGCTAACGACACCGCAACAATGTATAGCCACATTAAAACTATGATGAAAAGAGGTGTTGTAACTTATGAACTTGGATATTTTCTGAAACACAGACCTGATGATAAAGAGCTATTAAAAATAGTGAACAGTTTACAGGAGTATAAGGAGTACTATCTTAAATCAATAGATAAAGCTGTAGCAGATAAGTTTATAGAGATAGATATATCAAATGCTGTTCTGATACATAACAGGATACTTGTTATGAGAAAGAGAAAAGAGTATAAAACAAGAAAAGATCTTGACAGAAGTGTTGATGTTGATAAATTTATAAAATATGTAAACAATTTCGGTTTCCCTGATGAAAAGAGAACAGGGTTAGGTGGGTTTCCTATGATAAACTCTGTTGACTTTGCTAAACTGCTTAATAAAGAGTATACAGATGTAACTAACAGGATAGAGAATGGAAGAGAAGGAGAGAAATATGCTTATATAGAATCATTTTTTAGACATGGGCTTTTTGACTACTCTTGCAGAAGAGGTTGTAAGATATTCTCAGATATTGATATAAAGAGATATCCAGATCTTGATAATCTGTTATTGAATAAGATAACAGATCTGAACTTTAATCCGAGTTACTATATTGAGTACTTGCAAAATAGTAGCAATGTTGATTATATATACAGACCAACTTCAAAATTAATGAAGAAGTATAGAGGTAATATGACCAAGGTTATTGAGAAGGTAAATATTAAAGAGATAAATCAAAAGAGAGCAGAAGTTTTTATGCGTACTGTAGAGAAAGATATAGCTCTGTACAAAGCAATAGCAGAACTAGAGGGTGTAAATTATAAAAAATACTTCTCTCGTAAGAACTTTATTTCAAGTGCATTTGTGAGATCACTTATTTAAGTGAATGAGCTAAAAACAGAGCTTAACCCCAAAAAAACATTATTGTATATGGATAAGATTATAAAGGATTGTGATAGAATTGGCAGATTAGATCAATTAATAAAATTGAAAGCGACAGGTAATGCAGAAAGATTAAGTGATCTGATGGGCGTTAGTGTATCAACAATTAACAGGCTTATAAAATTGATGAGAGAATTAGGATGCCCAATTGAGTATTGCAGGGTAAGAGAAACCTATTTTTATACAAAACCAGGTAAGATGATGATTGGTTTTGAAGAGTGTAGAATTTCAAGTAAAGACTTGAATATATTAAGAGGAGGAGTGAAAAATAATTTCTTAAAAATAGTTACGATGTCAGATTTTGACAGGGTGACTATTTAGATTTGTTGTGCAAAACAATTGGCCAAAATGTTTAGTGGGATTGTCACAGCCCAATGTTGAAGTGTGACAAATAATAACTAAAAGTTTTATGGAAAAGATTAAAAAGTTTGAGGATTGTAAGATTGCGAATTTAAACTCCGTTACAGGAGGAGATCGTAGAATAAAGAAAGCAACCATTTATGAACCAACAGGGAATCCTGATAAAGAAGTTAGTGGAGATAATATATATAAATTTGTTACTAATACACATACGTGGTTTAATAGGGATTATTTATCTGATCCTAGAAACTAAATAATTGTTTTTATGTCTTTTTCTATTAAAGCCAATATCTTAACATTGTTAATATTGTTAACAATGTCTCAGGTTAATGCTCATCAGAATGAGAGGTATTGTAAACTTCTACGTAAAGCTGAAAAATGTATAATTGAAGCGAAATTGGATTCGTCACTCTGTTATTATACAGAAGCTTTTGAGACATATAACTATCCATTTGTTAGGGATGTAGTTTCTGCTGTTTTTGTAGCTATGTATAATCATGACGAGAATCAATTTAATTTTCTGTTAAAATATCTTCTTAGAAAAGGAATGTCAAGATCTGAACTATCACAAATTCTAAGTAAAGTTCCTGATAATTTTGAATTGGATAGTTATGAAAATGATTTTGATAAGTATAATGGAAGCTATCTAAAAGCTATTGATTATGATTTAAGTAATCATTACTTATTGCTTGATAAATATAGTTTAGCTTATCATAAAGGTATTATAAATAGAGAAGATAACATGTCTTTTGATTATAAGTATACCTATGAAGTATTGTCAGCTATGTATGTTGATAATATATCTAAATATGGTTTTCCAACAGAACAAAGAATAGGAGTTGGAGCAACATCTTTTATCGTAAAAAGAAATAATGTTAGAGAGGGCTATGAATCAAAAGATTTTTGTTATGATTCTATAATGTTTAAGGTGCCTGATAAATATATATTTAACTCCAGTTATACAAAGAGAACATCATTGATAAGGGCTTATTATAGAACTGGGAATTATTTTCTTTGGCATATGGACATTAAGGGAAATCAGAATTTGGATTCTGTTCTATTTTTAGGAGTAAGGAATCTTTCTGTTTATCCTCATTTTTATGCATCCTGTCTGGAACGTGGAGGTGTGGATTATGGACTTTCCTGGGAGTCTGCAGTTAACCAAAAATATGGCTTTGATATTAAAAAGATAATAAAAAAAGAGAATACAGAATTAATAAATGAACGTAGGGCTAAATTGGGATTAAGAAGTATTGAGATGGATTTGCAATTGTTTAATGCTATTGCAAAACTTGAAAAGTTGAGGTATAAGGACTATTTTGCCAGAAGAGTTAGGGGAAAGAGTCTTTTTTTCTATTCGCTTTTTGTTTCGATGATTCCCTGATAATAAATTCAATATGGAAAAAATAAGTAAGTTCGAAGATTGTAAAATAGATAATCTGAATACTATCAAAGGAGGAGGTCCTCTTGTTGGAAGATTTGTTCTTAAATACATGACTGAAGAGGGTGTGAGAGACAAAACGGTGTATAAAGATGGTAAAGAGGTTAGACAGGTAACTGATCTTGATTCATGGTTTAATAGAGATAGAACAGAATTCTAAGTAATATGGAGGATGTTATAAACATCCTCCTTTTAATATATGTGATATAATGAAGAATATTGTTTTAACTATTTTATTACTTATGAATGTGAATATGTTATTTGGGGAAATAACATATTATAACTATTTAAGAAAAGCAGAGCAGTGTATAATAGAGGAAAAGTTAGATTCTTCTTTATACTATTATAATATTGCTTTTAATAAAAAGGATTACCCTTTTACTCGCGATATGCTCACTGCGGCATGTGTTGCACACTATGCTGATAAAGAGAGTTATTTGTATAGTATTTTAGAGAAACTTCTGAAAAGAGGGATGTCTATAGAAGAGCTGAATTATTTTAGGAAAAAGAGACCAAATGATACTGTTATAAACAACTATTATTCTAGTTACGAGAAATATAATCAAAAATATCTGTCATCAATAAACTACTCGTATGAGAGCAAGATGAGGACAATTGATAGGGATAATCAAATAGAACTGAATTATCGTAATGATTATCTTAAAAATAAAAAAAGAAGATATTTTGATATAACAGATTCTGCGCTTGTAAAAAGATATATTGATCTTGTAGATATCTATGGTATGCCTACCGAGAGAAACATAGGAATTGGTTCTGGTATAGCTTTATTATGGGCTAATGTTGTCGATGTGAGGCAGGGAGAGTTATCTAAATGGAAAAACAACGGAAAAGCATTCTTTGAGAATATTTTTGAATATGATTTAAAGAAAAGAGGATTGGATTCTCTTTATCTATTTTATAGTCATAGTATAAATACAAAGATAAATAGTTTGACAAAGAGAAGAGGAAACTCTTTTTTGTGGCATATTAATACCAAAGAATACCCTGTCTTAGATAGTATACTATTGGATGGCGTTTATAATTGTTATGTATATCCTGAATTTTATGCCTCTTGTTTAGAACGTGTTGGTGACGATTATGGGTTGTCATGGGGTTCAGATGTTATGGTTAAATACAAGTTTGATATAAAAAGGGTTGCAGAGAGCAATTATGCTGCAGATATAAATAAGAGACGTAGAGTATTAGGTATTAGAAGTCTTGATATGGACGTTAAATTATTTAAAGCTATATCTAAGTTAGAGAAACTAAAATACAAACATTACTTCAGAAGGAAGGTGAAAGGTAAAAGTCTTTTCGTACGGTCACTTTTTGTATCGCAAATACCTTAGTTTATGATATTAATAAATAGTATACAAGGCGATTACTCTACAAATGACGTAATTGATTGGTTGAATTATT
>DKJY01000128.1 GCA_002454955.1 Bacteroidales bacterium UBA6680 | reverse complement strand
TAAGTTACATCGTAGCATTTATAATCATCCTCGTGTGTGTCTAAAATTTAATCGTCATGGATGTTTCATCTGTTTATAATTGTTTTTTATTTGCCAGATGGAACTCGCATTTATAATCATCTCAGTGTGTGTGAATGACTATTCTCATGCTCGTTTCATATGTCTAAATTTGTTTTTTATTTGTATTCAACTACCAAACATCTTGCATAGTATCTTTATGTAGATATAAATTGCTTAAATCACATATAGTTACTCTGTAAGAACAGTAATAGAATTATTAAAAAGTGATGATGTGGTTTTTGTGAAAATATTTTAAGAAATAGCCTGCACTTATTATAGTACAGGCTTTAATCCTAACCATTAACTATAAGTTAAAATAACAAACGCATACACAATCAATTTTTGTACAAAAGCAGCATATGTATGCTATACGCCAGACATTTAAAACCAATATTTAAAAGGGCTGAACAGGTTGTTTTTTGCAAAAATATTTCTGTATATATGGTTACTATACACCTTTACAGAGACGTTACTAAAATACAAACCCACTAAGACTATTATTATAAGTAATATGACTGTACTAAAAACAACAAATCTTCTTTTCAAACCCTATGTATACATTAATTGAAAAATAAGAAAGATGCTTTGCCACCTGACAATCTGTGCAAGCCATCAGGGGCAAAGCAAAACTTATGCTCTAACCTAATAGTTACGTTAAAACATGAAGACGCACTTTATATCCTAAAATTTCTCATATATATATTCTATCCTGCTAATTCTTCTGCTCTCCTCATAGGTTGGTTTTCCCGATCTCTCATCAGAATCCCAGAAATATTTAACCTCCTCCAGAACATCTCTGCTCTTATTATTATCAAGCTTAACATCTACCCAGAATTTATTTACAAACCCACCTTTTCCGTCAGGCTCTGATATAACCTTATGATAATCATCTTTATTAAACATACTTGGTAAGTATCTGTACTCAATTCTTCTCAGATGTCTCAATTTACCTGTTGTAGCATTTGTATTGTATATATTCTCTACAGCTATTTTACCAAAGCTATTATACTCGTATACATGTTTGTTGTAGTATAATCCGGAAGATTTAACACCTCTTATATACTCTTTTACTCTCCCCTTACTATCATATTTATATACATTCTTCAGATTTGGATTAAGCAGCTCTGTCACTAACTTACCTTCTGCATTGTATTGGCATACAAACTTATCACGATTATTCATTGTATAATAATCAAGGATATCTCCTGTTTTATATGTATAGTCGTACTTAGCTGCAAGTTTTGACACACCTGTATTATACAGATATTTTTTCTTTGTAATTAATCTTGTTTTATTTTCAGGTGTAGTGATTACAAAATATGCATATCCGAAATCAGCCGGCGTACTGTTTTTTGTACTTAGTACTTCTACAACCACCTCTGTTTTCTTACCATTCTCAATAGTAAAATCTATAGCAAGTGGTGTTTTTACCTTTGGTGCTAATACAGAGCCTTTAACCGGTGTTGCAAAAATTGTCTTGTTATCCTTATCCTGCAACGAGAAGTGTTCAAGTTTATATCCGTTTCCTACCTGAAGTTTTATATCCTCTGTAGAGAAGTTTGAACTACCCCAGTTAACAATCTTAACCTCTTTAAGATTAAATCCACTAACTGTTTTTCCATCTTTGCTTATTGTTAATGTAACCTTTGTTGCGTCAGATAACTTATAATCTGCGTCTGCAACAGCTCTTTTAACAGCAGAACTTATTGTCCCTAAACTTAAATAACCTTCGCTTTCCTTCTTGGCAGCATCATCTTTAGTACAGCTAACAAATGTACCGCACAGTAATGCTACAATAATGATAAAATAGAATCTCATTGTATAAAATTTTTAAATATAACAACAACCTTGTGTTGTATAACTAATAGATGCAGAGCAAATATAGGGTATATACACCCCCTCTATTTATACATTTTAGCACAACTTGTATACATTTTGACCTACCTGATATCTCTGAACTGTTTAGGGCTTATTCCCTCAACTTGTTTAAACATTTTTGAGTAATATTGAGTATACTGAAAGCCCATTCTGTAGGCAACCTCAGACACTGTAAGCTCAGGTTTTAGCAATAGGTTCTTAGATTCATCTATAACTGTATAGTTAATAAATTTCTGTAACGGCAATCCCGTCTCCTCCTTTATTCCTTTCTTAAGATTGGTTTTCATAAGTTTTAGCTTATCAGCAATAGTGTCAATATTTGGTATCCCTTCACGTTCTAAAACACCAGATTCAACACACTCAGAAAGGTAACCCTTAATTGCCGAGGCTATCTTTTTACGTCTGAAATCAGAATCTTTGTATTGTTTATCGTATATCTTTTGCGAGTAATTTAACAATAGTTTTATATATGATATAATAATGTCAAAATGCATAATATCATCTGAACTGTTATACTCCTTATCTATATTACACATTATGCTCAACAGAATATCTTTCTCTACATCTGATATTGTAAGCGGATGATTAACAAGGTAATTAAGAGCGTTGTAATTATTTATACTATCTGATATACAACTGCCCTCCAGCAATCGCTTATGAAACATAAATACATATCCTTCTGGTTTAAGCTCTATATCCTTCCACTCAAATATTTGACCTGGTGCAACAAGGTTAAGATCTCCTGATTTATAGTTATATTCAGATCTGCCATATTTCAGATTTCCTGAATTGATATAACTAAGACTTATTATATAAAAATCAAATATTATTTTATCTGACGACCTCTTAATATCTGCTATTTTATCTGATTTTAAATTAAGAATATACATATCTCTTAACCTATTATCAGGTAGATTAATATATTTCAAACAGTCTGAAATCTCTTTAAAATGAATCATAATACTATAATTTGTTGGTGTGTGTCTGTTGTTGTGGGTTTATAGTATTTAAGTTATTGTTTCTGTTTTTTATGTTACTTATTATTATTCCAGTTATTATTAGAAATCCACTTATAAAATGTGTTAGCAGCATTCCCTCTTTAATAAAGAGCCATGCCAGTAATCCACTAAATATTGGCAGCGTATAGTATATCATTCCCGATTTTGAAGGCCCAATATACTGCACAGCACTATTCCACAGTATAAATGCAACCAGCGATGCAAATATGCCAACATATAATACCGATAATATAGTAGTTGTACTGTAATTGACGGGTGTACTTGTTGCCACCTCATATATATATAAAGGCGAAAGCGCAATAAGCCCCATTACAAATGTTGAGTACTGTAGTGTTACAATACTTATATCCTTTGGTTTGCGTTTAAGCAGTGTACTGTATACAGCAAATATTATTGCTGCCAATAACATTAACAGGTCGCCACTTTTAAAAGTAAAACTTAACAGTAGTGCAACAGAACCTTTTGTAATAATTGATATTACACCAATTATTACAATTACTAACCCCGCTATTTTTGCCAATGTTATTCTCTCTTTAAGAATAAAACGAGATATAACTAATACAAACACCGGAAATGTTATTGATATTAACGAGAGATTAATTGCCGTTGTGGTTCTTGCGGCATAATATACAATGATATTAAATATTGTTACCCCCAATATGGATACAATAAAAAGATATATAAAATTCTGCTTAATAGTTTTAAAATCTCTTACTGTAGTCTTTATTGCAAATGGTGTAAATACAAACACTGCAACGCTCCATCGTAAAAAAGCAAGTGTAACAGGCGGTATTAAATCTGATACCCCTCTTGCAATAACAAAGTTACCTGCCCACAATGCCGTAGCAGCAAGTGCACAGATGTAGCCAGCAATATTTTTGTTACCAGTTAAGAAGCTCATTTACTTGTAGATTAACGCACATTTAAGCAAGTAAAAATAATACTCTGCTTAAATTAAATGTTATACATTTAGGTAAATCTGTTATAAATTTGAGCCTCTTAATTTAACTATATAAGTATAATCATGATTTAGTACTCTGCTGAATATTATGAGCTAAAGATAATATATCAACAATTAATCCAAGGTCTTTAATCAAATTAGCATCTAATTCTGAAGTCATATCCATCTCAAGAAATACCGACTCTATCGGAACCCCTATATTAATATTAGTTATAGGGGTAGTTTACAACTAAGTTCTCATCATAATGATCTAAAATACTATCCAAATATGATTTTATAACATACTCTTCTGCCTTATTCCTGAATATAATACGTATAAAAATTCCATCAAAAACTTTTTTAAACATACTCTTAAGATGTAATTCTGATATACGTATTTTATAATCTACTCCATCCAGAATTATTCCATCATCCTCAGTATATCTTTCAAATGACTTGAACAGACCACTATTAATAATTTGCTTTCTACTAGTCTTAAACATAGGTTTATATACAAATCTATTATCAATATCATAACATGATATAACAATTCATAAACAGAAAAAGGGAGACTCCAGTCTCCCCCTTTAAGTTAACAACAAATTAAAATTCTGATACTAAGATCTTTTCTCATCATTCATCTTAATATCCTCAATTTTTATAGCACAACATTTTGATGATTCAACCTTAGTTACGTGCTCTTTAGCATCCTCTATCTTAATACTACAGCAATCTTTACTCTTTTTTGCTTTTTTAAACAATTTCATAACTAACTATTTTACACTATTACATAATTACATTAAATGTATAACCAGATATAACTGCAACCAGAAATATAACTGCTATAAACGATATTAATAATTTACGTTTAAATATCTTTGCAAGCATTGTCATCTCTGGTATTGCCATTCCTGCACCACCAATTATCAGTGCTATTGCTGTACCCATTCCAACACCCTTTGATATTAACGACATTGCTATTGGAATAGCAGTTTCTGCTCTAATGTATAAAGGTATTCCTACAACCGATGCCAATGGTACTGCAAAGAAATTATCGTCTCCGGCATATCTGGCTATTGTTTCGCCCTTTGGCAGATAACCATATATAGCAGCCCCTATACCAACACCAATAAACAGATACGGTAATATTGGTTTTAACGAGTCCCATCCTGTCTTTAACGACAAGCCCATCTTTTTACCAGTTGAGTACTGACGTCTTGAGTCTATTCCATTATTAACATTATTGGCTCCTCCTGAAACACGCACCGCTTTTACATACTTTGCAAAGCCCGCTTTATCAAGCAGAAAACCAAATACTACCGACAGAACAAATGCCAGAACAAAATAGATTGCAGCATTCTTAACACCTACTGTTGCAGCCAGCATAGCAACTATTATAGGGTTCAGTAGTGGCGACGATATCAGAAACGACATTACCGACCCGAATGGTAATTTAGCATTCAGGAATCCCACAGTCATTGGAATTGTAGAACATGCACAGAATGGTGTTACAGCACCAAAAATTGCTGCTGCAATATTCCCGACAACACCCCTGCCCTGAAATAATCTCTGAAGTTTGTTCTGATTTACATGAATCATTATATACTCTATAATAGCTGTAATGGCTATAAACAGAATAAACAACTCAATTGTAATAAAGATAAAGTTTCCTATGGTCATGGTTAATCCCTGATAAAAAGATGTTTCGTTAACTCCTATAAAACCATAAAAGAAATCTCTGATTAAATTAATTAGCCCCTCTTGCATAATTTATATTATTAAACTGTTTTGCTTTTGGTATGAAGACGCAAAACAGTTTAAAAAGACACATATGCTGTAATGTTTTATCTTTTCAGGACCTATATCAGCCTCTGTGCATATTAGAAACAACTATCTAGCTTATCATTATAGTATCTGTTAAATGATCTCTTTGACTGCTCTTTAGCCCACTTATCTAATCCCATCTTCTTAATCATACAGAGATTGTACACTTTAAGATTATGAGGAAATCTGGTTGCCCCATCGGCTAACGGATGTAACCTGTTACACGGAAAGTCATTACAATCAGAACAGAACTCAGCACTATTATCTGAGGCACACTTGTATATTGCACAGTGTCTATTATACCCTAACATCTCAAGGATATTACACTCTCCTTTTATACTCCGGCACCCTTTGCAAACAACTCTATCTTCAGGCAAATGGTACCGTTCCAACAGTTGTTGTCTGTAGTTTTTATCATTTAATGCAATGTAAAACGGACAGTTAAAACAGTCTCTTCCGCATGGTGCGGTCATTTTTTTATAATCTATCTTCTCCATAATAAAATAAGTTTACACCTATTTAGTGGAGAAGATTCCTACTCTGTGACATCTGAATCTGAAATAAATTCGAGCCAATAGTTTTTTCGCGGAAGAGCTCTCTCTGATTCCTGAAACATCTTAAACATATCTACAGTATCTGACAGTAACTTATACTCTCTCTTAAGATCAAGATTAATTATATGTTTACGGATACGACACCTACAACGTCCCTTTTCATTATACAGAAAACAGTCTCGTTTCATAAATGATTTAACCTTTGTAACAGATCGTGATGATACCTTGCGTATTGCTACCTCACTCATCTCCATAATAACAGCAATCTGACTATAATCTAAGCCTATAAGGGTTCTGAATACAAATATTAATCTATCTCTATTTGTAAGACAATGACAGAAAGCTGTTAAACAGTAGTCGCACAGCTCCTTTGCCCACTGCCTCTGGTTACTATCATCTCCGGTATAATCAATTGGCTCTTTATTAAAGTGTTCAGTATACTCTCTGTAACTTATCACCCTCTCTTCTGCAGAGTATCGCAGAATGGTACGTTGTGCAATTGTATATAACCATGTTGATACATCTGACCTGCCGGCAAATGTATCGATACTTTTTAACACCTGATACCACACCTCCTGTGCAGCATCTTGCGCTTTATCTTTATCTATTATCATTCTGTGAGCAAGTGCAGATACCTTTAATCCGTATCTGTCTACAAGCTGATGAATATCTATCTTGGGTACTATATTTGGGGGAATCATTATAAATTATATCAACCTATTACTCTATTTATTAGATAAAAGCATTACAACACACTATTACATATTAAAGCTTGTAAATATATACATTTTTACGTTAAAACAAAGAATAGATATATCGAATTGATTAACAGATTAATCTGATAGTGTATTTCTGACATGAAAAATAGCTTCTGATATAGCTATTTCACGCTCAATAAACCCTTCGCCTACTCCTTTATAAATTGTAACACTGGCATTGGTTATTACTACCTGAAACTCCTCTGCATTCTCACACTTATTATCCTTTAACAGCTCCCAGTTAAAATCACGCAGAGTCTCTCCGGCAGGAATAGTCCAGTTTCCTATATGTGTTGTTTTAAAATCGGTATCGTCAGTAGATATATGGCGCAGCTCAAGACTAAAACTAACAGCCACAGGCATTGCATGAGAGAGCTTTACCGTAAACAGAGCATCTTCAGATTCATGTATTGATATATCATTTATCTGTAAACAAGACTCTACATCAATAGCATTTGATTCACTTGTCCATATAGTACCTCCATCGCAATATGTTTCTCCTTTAACAGTATATCTGCCAGACATTGCTACATTAAACTGATCGCTATTACCCGGTATCTCAACACCATTCCTGTACCATTTATATCTCAAAAAACCACCATTCGTAATACGTATCTCTATGTCGCCTGCACAAAAGTTTCCGCCTTCAATTGTTGGCAATCCATCTATACGTGGTTTATCGCCAAAACCTGAGAAGAATCCGGCAGCTCCTCTCACTCCACTCTGCAATACAAGAGCAACATTCAGTGCACCGGTAGATACAACCTCATAGTTCTGACTAGGTAACGATGATAGAAAACTGTTATTTACATCATATAATTCCCAATACTGATTTCCGGATATAGATTTTGCATTATTAAGCTCTATACCATTAACCTTTACCTCTGCCCCTTTACGTGTACTAATCATTAACGATCTATCCATTGTATGGTCAATATCTAATGTATTACCATGCGATATTAATGCACTCCGGTCTGCTGTACATTTCAGCGGAGGAAGAAACACCATACCTGCATTGTCTTTATGATCAGGGTGCCCTACAAGCGACTGATAGACATAAACAGGTTTATCAGATTCAAGATACATGGCATTATCCTGATATTTACGATGATCAAGAACGGTATATGATCCTTTGTTAAGGGTAACAGGAGTAGCTCCGCCGTTAACCTTAACGCTTGTATTGTCTGTTGTTGCTATTACTATCACCTTCTCGGCATTCTTACCCGTTTCATGATCGGGTCTCGATGGGTTCTCATTCTCCTCTCTGCCCTGTCCTTGCAATACAATATACTCTGTTCCTACATTGTTAACAGGCACAATCTGGTCTACCCCTACGTCGCGTCTGTTGTCGCCGGTAATTGCACACCACGATCCGCATGTTACGGCAATGGGTTTATCAGACTTTATCTCTGTTCCGTTCATATGATTTCTGTCCTGATAATATGCATTGTTTATTGATCCGTTTACTCTCCACTTATCATGTCTTATGGCAATTGTATAGGTCTCATTTGCATTCAGCGTGGTGGTTATTGTTGTATTTCCCTGCGTACTGCCATAGTCACGTAGTGCAAGTCCGTGAGGATTTTCAAATGTTATCTCTGTATTATCCTGTGTGGCCATTACAGATATAAATGCAGATCCACGCTCCTTATTACTCTGCCTGTTATCTATAACAGACCAGGAGTGTCCGCTAAAGAAGTGAAAACCCAGACCAACTGTTCCTTTAGATGTTATAAGGGTTCCCTGTGCTCTTGATTGATGTCGTTCACTTACATATATAGGTTTATCAGCCTCAATACGTAACCCCTCTCCCTGAATAGGTTCTCCTATCTGGTTCCACGTTACCAGTCCGTGTATATTTGTCTCAATATGCGACGAACCAATTGAGGCATTTCCCTCTGACCAAACGCCCGGGTTATTTTTATTTATTACCAACGAGTGCAGCAGGTTATCGCCAGAGTATATCTTAACACTTACATTACTCTCCTCAAATGTTGAGAAGAACAGTGTCTGTTTTCCCCTGTCGTTACCTCCTGCTGTAGTACAGAACAGAGGTGGTAAGAAATGTAATGTATCAACCTGTGAGTATAAAAATTGGCAAAGCAATAGCAGAGCAAATAGCAAATTATATTTTCTCATAAACAAACATTTAAAACATGTACTATTGCTGTATGCTTTTGCCGGTGTCAGTTAGCAATATATACAGTCAGAATACTATAAAATTTTTAAGCGCGCAAATATAGTTATTATGTGTTAAAATAAAACAAAAACATACCAGTTGTGTTATTTTTTGTTGATTTTTATATTAACCTCTTCTATACTGTTAATTAATAATCCCGGATATATTTGATTATATCCAGGATAAAACTCTACAGATTAAAGTAGTATGAGTATCCGAGTTGTATCTGACTATAACCAAGCCTTGCTCCATCTCTTAGCGCTCCGGAGTATCTGTATCTGAAAAACAGTTTACCACGTGTATTGGCTGTTGGAGAATACCCTGCCATTACTGATACGGTATAATAAGGATCGTTAAACACATTCTTAACCTCTTTTAATGAATCATCGTATTTACGTAGCTGTTTTACATCTGAATCTAACAGCCTTGTAAACTTTACAGAGCCGTCGATACATAGAAAATATCTCTCATCTGTCTGTACCTTAAATTTAACCTTTGGTTCTAGTATAACCACATCTAAACCGGAATCGCTCTTTTTAATAGTATCTGATATACCTGATCTTGAGTAGTACGCACCAAGATCAACATACATATCACTCTTTAATCCACCTATATGAATCATTTGAAGATTAAGATCAGCTCCTATCTTGTATATCTGATGGCGCATAAGATCAAGTGTGTTTATATATTTATTGTCGCCGGATATAAGAGGTATCGCATATTTATTATTATCCTCAAGTTTAGATAAAGTAAAAGATGGTTTTATATATGTTGCAATACCCCTGTATCCTCCCCAAATATGATAGTATCTTCTTGGTGATAAAAACATCTTTTTATCAAACTCTATCTGTACCAATCCGTTTGGTTTTGTTCCATCAACCCCAACAAAATCACTAAAAACCTTAAATTCAAAAAGTTTCTCAGATGTCTGTCTGAATAATTTTACCTCCTCATTATTCTTACCTCCTTTTACAACCATAAATGTTGTATCTGCCGGGCTAACATCTCTGCGTTTGTTTTTAAGCTCAGGTCTGTAAAATGTAATTATATCACTTAGGTAAGCTTTATAAGTTTTGCCTTTTATAGTTGTATGGAAACCTGTATTCTTTTTTATTCTAATTATTCTATTCTGTTTAATTTTATTTATCTCATTTATATTATTTATCTCATTTAATGTAGATATACCGATCGGAGCTTTAAGTATTAAGGTTGTATATCTATTAAAATTGCGTTTTTCATCTTTATAATCGTCCAAGTACTCTATCCTGCAAAACACCTCTACCCTCTCAATAAATGTTTCTGTTATCTCTACATTTAACGAATCAATTTTAGCTCTTAAAACTTCTTTATAATCAAAGTATACTTCTCCTTTATCAAGTCTCCGTTTCAAATCATTTTGTTTATCGTCATTCTTTTTTCTTTCTAATTCCAGAGCACTTATTCTAATCAATTTACGTTCTAACAAATCTGATCTATTATAGATAATATTATCTAAAATAAGATCTGTATTAGAATCAAAGCCTACTCCCATCACTTTTTTCCCCACTAATTCTTTAGCATACTCCTGTTCATACTCCTCTATTTCAGCAAACCTTTTATACATCAAAAGAGACTTATCAGATATAATTAATTTAGAATCAGGAATTTTAAGAATATCATAATTTTTATTTTCAAATAGAAACTCCTTAACATTATCCATATCGATATCCCGTTTTAGATTTCTCTTTTCAGCTGAAATTAGGTCTCTTACATAAGAGTAATTTTTAGTTTTTTTCTTAGACCTTTCATTTTTCAAATTATCAATATCCTTCTTTAAATCATCTCTCTCATTATATAATTTATTTAAGCTATTATCTATTTTCTTTTGTTGTTGCTTTGTAATATTAAGTGAGTCAAGTTTTTTGTAAAAATCGATTAACTCTTTATTTCCTTTATCTTGAGTAGAATTATCCTCTATTTTTTCTTTTCTCTTACTCTCCTCATACAGATATACATAATCAGATTTGAATCCCATTATACCAGCCACTGGTCTGTTTTTTACCTTTGGTGTTAATAGTATTTTGCCCTTTACCTGATAAAACAGTCTTCCTGCCTCCTTAGTAAATTTACGATATTCTATATCAGAGTATTTACTCCTCAATGCATCTAAAACAATCTCGTACTCCCAACTGTATAGTGTTATTGGTTCCCCCTCCTGAAATGTAATTGTAAAGATATTATCATCATATTTTACCTCTACATATTTTGTGTGGTCGTTAAACAGATGATCTTTAAACAGAACCTCTTGTGCGTAGCTGTTTATACAGCAATACATCATTACCAGAAATAATAATTTTTTCATGATTTTAATTTTTAGGTTTAATAATTAATAAGAATAAATATATGTACCCGGATAAACTCCGGAATAAATTCAAAAGTTTAGGTATTTATACCTAACAAGGTAATTGTTATATTCTGAAATCACAATTTTCGGGACAAGAATGTATATAAATAAAAACAGATAATAGCTCTAAAAGCGCATGGCTAAAGGACTATAGATAAGAGATATAAAAATCATAATATATCTGATGATATTCTTAAACTAAGTATAAGATTTAAAACATATATATTAAAGTAACAACCGAATAAAGTCAGAACAAAGAGTTATTTATCAACCTTTTACTAAAAAGAGTATTAATAGCCGCATATACACAACTTTTCAGAAAAAGTTTATTGTAATCGTTGTATATAAACAGCTTACCAGAGAGAGTTTGTCAGAATCATTGAATATAAACAACTCATTAGAGAAGGTTTGTTGTAATCACTGTTATAAAGCTACTCTTCAGAAAATGTCTATCAGAATTGTTGTATATAAACAACTCATTAGAAAAGGTATGTTGTAATCATTGTTATAAAACTACTCTTCAGAAAATGTTTATCGGAATAGTTGCATATAAACAACTTCTCAACAAGAGTTTGTCGGAATCATCGCAGATAAACAACCCGCCGAAGATAGTTTGTTGGAATAGTTACAAACAAACAATCTTTTAAATAAAGTTTGTTATATGAGCTAAATATGAAGCAGTACAAAAGCACATTAGTTAAGAATTTAACAAAAATAGGTTCAAGCTAGTGCCTGTCTTATACAGCACTATGTTATAACGTATCGCATTCTATATTTTGTACTATTTTTAATATAACTCATTGATTTTTATAGATTTTATATCTAAATTTAATATAGAATAAGATGATTATTTATAAGTTAACAGTATCCCAATATTTAAAAATACGTTTATGGAACAGATTTTATCAAGAACCAATACCTCAGAAACCGCTACTTTAGGAAGTAAGATTTACAGTGTTACAGAGTCTAATCCGGTTGCTGATAACAACTATTACAAAACATTATGTAATAAGAACACTAAACTTACCAACACTCTTGTTGAGGAGATGGACAGACAGAAGCTTGACTCATCGTTACTGATATATGATGAGGAACGAGACGATGCTATAAGTTTAATATTTAATGAAGTTGAGGTTAAAATGGCATGGCCGGATTCGGTTATAAGAGCCAGTGCCGAAGTAATTAACGAGATATTAACCAGATATGGTCGCTCTATTATTAATCTACCATATAATGATGAGAGCGGAAAGTTATCCTCTCTATACGAAGAGTTGTCGACTCCTGATTTAGTTTCTCATATAGATAATATTCCGGGATTCAGTATGCTTATAGATAATCTTAACAGATCAATAAAGAATTTTAAGGAGAGAGAAGAGCAGCTTACAAAAGATAAGATAACTTATAAAGACAGAGCTCCTGCTTCTCAAATAGCCAAAGAGTTAAAGCACTTTCTGAATAATATATTTATACCATATATTGATGTAATGGGCAGATCTGACAGTACAACATTTAGTAATATTCAGAATTTACTTAGCCAGATTATTACAGATAGTAATAATTCTGTTAGAAGACGATTAAAAAGCAATCCTGATAACAGTACGTCGCAATTATAGTTATATGTTTTATTTATTAGAGGTGTAGAGTAATTTTCTACATCTTTTTTTTGCTGCAATATACAGAGAGTTAAATCATTCTGCTTAACAGAAAAAAATCCGGGGCATTACACCCCGGATATCTGCAAAAACCTGTAATTAGAATTACACTTATTCAACCACCAGTTTAGATGATCCTAAAAGTCTCTTATTATTATATACCGATACTGTATATACTCCGGCACTACACTTAGATGTATTAATAGATCCGTTAAGTGTTGTTTGTGTTGTTCTGTAAACAACAGCACCATTCATACTTACAATAACAATATCATATCTCTTAACATCTTTTGAGTTATCCAGTATCTGTATCTGAACCTTCTCGCCGCTGTTAACAAGGTTAGGATATAGTTTTAGTGCAATATCATTTTCACTATTTGTTGTACCACCAAAATCTATTCTGTAAGGAGAACCTATGTTACCTACAGCCTCATCGTTCTGATAATTAAGTGTCTGTGTTGCAATAATCTCTTCTCCGGTTTTGTTATCCACAAGGCGGAACGATATCTCGTCTGATGATCCTTCTGCTGCTTTAAGCATAAAGAACTGGTTTGTTGTATATACTTTATCATCTGCTTTAATAAAGTTACGTGCAACAACCTCATTGTTCATAACTGCTTCAACAGAGTATCTCTCAGTATCAATTGTACGTCCGTTAAGATAAGCCTGACTAATAAGTGTCATTGTATTTGGCTCTTCGCGTACAGTTCTGCTTGTCTGAATAACCGCCTGCTCAGGTAGTAGTGTTCTCTCTTGCGAATGAACACCCTGTGGTATAATATATCTGCCACTCTGTCCTACAAGTAACTGATGATATTCAGGCGTAACAATAGTCTTCTTAAATTTGAATCCACTACCTGTCCAGTTATAGTTAAAGTTATCAACATTAACCTCACTCATAAGTTTAGAGTAGTTGTATCTGTATACCACCACATTATTACCGTTGCGTACCTCAAGCACTGCATCTGTAAATTCAACATCGGGTGCAGGGTGCGAATTAAGTGCCGGTGTATAAGCATCTGATCTTACAAAGAACTGAAGATGATTCTTCAGAAAGTCTGTTGCCGAAACATTTGCCTCAGATAGATTGATAGATATTGGAGTGTATTCTGCTCCTGAATTTACATTAAATGCATGATCTAATATAGCATTAGGAACACCAGCCTGGTTGTTTGCAATATAACCTTCTGCTATATCGCCACCAATAATAATATGAGCTTTAACCTGACTTGCTGCACTATTCTTTAATCTTGCATTAACCGTAAATGTAAGTTTCATATCTTCAGATATAACAGCAGATTGAATTGTATTAGGATTGTATAACTCATATCCTTTACCCGGTTCAATCATTATCAGATTACCTGTCCATGAACTCTTATCGTCTGCAAGTACTGCAAACTGATCTTCGTGACGAATAACTACTCCACCGTTTACCTCGTTACGATTAATTGCATTCTCTATATCAACAGAGTTATTATTGTGTACTGCAACCCAGTTGTAACGTCTGTTTGAGTAGTCGTTAAGTGCTACAGGATAGCTGTTACTAACAATATCTCCTTTAACTTTTACAACATTATCGTTATCAACATATATCTTATATGCTTTATTAACATCAATAGTTGCCAGAGATCCGCTCCATTGCGATGTTGCAGGGTTATACTCGCTGAATCCGTCTTTAATGTTCTTAATCTGAGTATTAGGATACTCTATTCCTGACAGAATCATATTTATAGAGCTCTGTTTTGGCTGAACATTGAATGATACAAAGTTCCATCCTTTAGTAAGAGCTATTGATTGCTCTGCACCATTTGCATGTAAAATATATGGTGCTGTTTTATTCCCCTCAATTGTATTTGCCTCAAATGTTAATGTCTCTTTTGCAGAGTAGTGTATACTCTCAGATGCATCCCACATTTTAAAGCTTATTTCAGGGTTATTAACATCAGACTCTATAGTAACAAATGCCAGATGTCTGTTTGCTGAAACATCAAAATATATCTTAGATGTTCCTGCTACTTTCCCGTTGATATAGGCCGTAATAAAGTCACGCTCGTCAGTTGACAGAGGTACATCTGTTGTTGCCGAAGGTGTAAACTGTGCCATAAGGTGCATACGATAGCTCTTATTATCAGGCTGCTCTACCTCTGGTGCAACAGATTTAACTCTGATTGTAAGTTGTAATGTTTTATAATATACATTACCCCCTTTTGTTATCTTAACCATTACAGATCCGTCAAACTCACCAACTGGTATATCCTGATTGTTGTTAATATCAAACTGTACAGGATACTCACCGCCAGCAGGTATAACGCCGCTATTGTATTGTGGTGTAATATATGTACTAAGTGTATTTGATACTATATCAAACTCAGCATCCTCTACACCACGGTTTATTAAATCTGCTCCGAACTCAGAAGAGCGTCCTTTTACAAGTATTACTACTTTGTTAGGCACCTTCCATGTAGCTTCTGCACGATCCAGAGTCATTGTATAAACCTTATCTGTTGTAAGAGTCTCGCCCTCTGTATCAAGAGTTGCTCCTGATTCAAATATTACGTTATACTTAAATCCTTCGTAGGTATCAGCATCAGGAATGTCAATTACTGCAACATTATTGTTTATAACAGCATTTACATACTGCTCAGTTATTATTGCATTGCCTGCCTCTTCAAGTAACTGAACACGTACTACCGACGATGCCAGTGGTTTAGAGAATGTAACCCGAAAACTCTCAGATCTTAGCCATCCGTTCTCAAGGTTTGTCTCTACAGGAACAAACGGATTATGATCTATAACTCCCTCTATTACATTAGAGTAATTTGCTACATTTAGCTTAGAGCAGTATGTTTTTGCTCTCACAAAATAACGTCCTGCATCCATGGTGTCTACCCTTACATTCATATGTTTATTAGGGAACTCACCAACATTTGCCGATGTAATATATACCAGACGGCTCCAGCTGTTGTTGCCTGCTTTACGGTATTGAATCTCTATTGAGCTAAGGTTTGTTGAGTTTGGATCAAATCCTTTTATTATAAGCGGAAGATCTCTGTCTGTTGTTGTATTTACAACCCAGTTATCTGCCGGAGATTCTATCTCTATAGGATCGCAGCTAGATTCCCATGAAGCAAATAGTTTTAGTTTTGTAACATTTGCCGGAGATTTCTCAAGTTCTTTTTCTACTGCCTTAAGAAGATCTTCTGATTGATATATACTGGCAAAACACTCTGGTGTAACAACCAGCTCAATAGGTAACGATCTTGTTTCAGGTCCGGGAGTAACACTAATAATGTACTCATTAGAACCATCTGCCGGAAGATAGAACGGATCTGTTGATCCCAGCGGATTAACTGAGTTGGCACCTACAGATATTGTAGATCCGTCATTTAATCCTGTAAGAGAGTTTATACTATATATACGTCCCTCCTCACTCTGGCTGTCGTTATCTATTCTTATCTTAAATGTTGCAGGCTTGCCTACAGGAAGATTTCTGAGCTCAGGGTTAGATATAACTGTAATTTTTGCCCTGTCGCGCGTTTGAGTTCCCGGTTCTGTAGGACAACTACTTCGTCCGGAGACAGTTTGGAAGATATAAGTTCCGTACGTAGGATCCTTACTAATATTTATTGTAAAGAAGTCTCCAACACTATTATCAGATAGTGTAAATCCTTGTTTAATAACTGTTGAATTCTCTGTTGTTGTTGTTGTCTGCTCCTCCTGGTTAAATGTAATACCACCTTTTACATCAACACACATATATGTTGCATCTGCACTACCTACTTTAAACAGTCCGCCGGCTTTTAAACCAACTGTCATATGGTAACCCGATGTGTTAGATGTTATTGTATCTAACTGTGCTGAGTAGCTAAAGTCTGTTCCTCCATTGAATGTTACATTACGCAGGTGAGCCTCTTTCTCTCCAAGTGAGTTTCCGCCTGTAAATACCTGACGACGATTATCTGACAGGATACGTTTCCAGTTTGCCTTAGATGTTGTGAATACATCTTTTGAAAGAACCAGACGTCCTTCCTCTTCTGTTAATACAGCTCCCCCATTACCTTTATCTTCAAGCGATTTTATCTCTACCAATAGAGAATCAAGTGTAGGAAGAATGTGGTTGCGTACATGATAAACACTTAATGTAAATCTTGTCTGGAATCCAGGAGATACAACATACGAAGGATCAATTGTAGGACCTGTTGCACAGTTAAACTCTAATCGTTTTCCTTTTGAGTAAACAAAGTTCATTCCGGTACCAATTATTACATCAGAACCTTCGCCTGGCTCAACTGTACCAGCATTTGTTGATACTGTTTCTGAGAACGATGTTGTGTAAACACTCTCGTTTCCTGAAACATCACCTCCGGCACCTTCTACCTGAACATAGAATCCGCCACCAATACCCCATCCGGTAAATTTCTTACCAAATAGTGCATTAACCTCTGCCTCGGCTCCAACAAGCCATTTACGTTCAAATGTTACACGTGTAGATATAGACGATCCTTTTTCAAGATATGCATAGCTGGCATCTCCCGGAGGATCATGAAGTATATACTGAGGCATATGTACATCACCTGTAATAAATGTTGGTTCAAGAATCTTATCGCCAGTTACAAGTGCCCATCGTTGTGCAAATACATCTTTCTTATAGTTAGGAACGCGTGCTGTAACAGCCAGATTTTTCTGGAAACCATGAGGTTTATTCCAGTCGCCCTCTATATTAGCCTCACCCGGATTTATAGTGTATGCAAGTGTTCCGTCAATTATTGTTCGTTCTGTCTGATCTCTGTCTGATATATTATCAGTTATAAACAGACTTGCTGAATCAACGCCACATCTGTGCTTTTTAAGTATATAGTAGTCGTAATACTCATCAAGTTTAAACTTACTGCTATATTCGCTCTGCTGATCCATAACAAATACCGATTCGGTTTTTGTTTCGCCATTGTCAATCACCTCATGTGTACATGTAGGGTTATTCCAGAACGGATCTTCTATCTTAAAGTCAATACTCTGACGATATACAAATGGTGCTTTAACAAGGTTTATTGCAATCACTTTATCTGTAATCTGATACTCATTTTCCTCTGCATTAATAACCTTTATCTCTCTCTTCTTAACAGTATCGCGTTTTGTCAGATCAACTGTTAACTCTCCCATTGCACCAATTATATTTGGCTTCACATTCAGAAAATCGATATAACGCTGATCATCTTCCGGAATCTGATTTATTATAAGATCTTTTACACGAGCTGTATATTTTGCAGCAGGAAGATATAGTGTATCAATACCTGTTTCGTCAAGTGTTATATCCATGGTTTTACAGATATTTCCTGATTCGTTTGCTGTAAACAGCTCAACAACAGCTCCGTCAGCTATTGGCTTGTCACATCCTGAGAATACAGAAAGAATAAGTGTATCTTTTTGTATATCGCGGAATATATGAGGGTTGTCTCTGTTCTCTACATCTGTTGCAAGATCAAGGTTTATTGCCCCTGAGAATTTATGATTCTTATAGTATACAGATAATGTATTTGCATCACTTGGGTTTGGTGCTTGAATAACATACTCAAACGATCCGTCAGCAGCTGATTGTGTAGTTTGCTTTTCGTCGTTGAACATTACATATGCATCTTTTATTGCACACTCACCTATAAGTACTTTACCAAATACCGATTTAGAAGAGAAATCCTCAAACCTGACATTATCTTGTTTATAATCAGATACCGATAGCGTACGCTCATTCTTAGACGGACGGATATCAGAATCGTTATTTGTTGTTATTGTAAACTTTGTTTCCTCTCCATAGAATATCTCATCTACATAGAAGTATCCCTCTTCGTCTGTAGTTATATCATATGAAACTGCCTGATGTTTACACAGTACTGCGCTTGGTATTTTCTGCTTTGAGATACCTGGTCCGGCATATTTTACCTCCAGCCCTTCGCTACCGGCATTCTCAAATACCGACACCTTAATTGTATGATATCCTTCTGGTAAATTTACAGAACCACTTCGCTCCTCCATTGGGTGTGTTCCATCATTACTTACAACAATATTTCCGTTGATAAACAGCTTGCTACCATCATCTGATCTTGTATAGAATGTGTAGTTTCCTGCAGTCTCAATATGAATCTTAGACTCAAATATAAATCCAAAATAGTCGTTTCTGTTACGTGGTGCTATTGAGAAGTTTGATACAACTCCTGACTTTACCGGAGTAAGAGAGTTTAGTTTATCAACAGTACCACTTGTGTTAGAGCTCGGAAACTCATAGTACTTATAGTTTACATATGCACTACTAACAACGTCTGCTGCAATATTTACAGGTACATTCGGAACTCCTTTCTCACTATCTTTAATCTTAACATGTCCGCTCAGAACACCATTACATGATAGTCCGCCAACACCAGAGAGTTTCTGAATCTCCTGTAACTCATCCATTGCTCTTACTCTGAACTCATAACTCTCTCCCGGAATAAGTGTGAATGTAGGAGACCAGTTATACTGATCAGTTGTTGATGACATCTCCTCTACTAAAGTCCAACGCAAGCCATCAAAATATTCAAGACGGTTTTTATTATGGTGGTATGTATTTCTTACATCCCAAGAAAACTGTATAGATGTACGTCTGGTATCAACCTCAAAGTTTGTTATAATACCTGGTAATTCAACATTAATAGAGACCCAATTAGAGTAGCGCTCAGGAGCATTTCCGTATCCTGTAACATTATAACCTCCTCTAAAATACGTACATATCTCATACCTGTAGTTCTTAAGAGGTTTTATGTTGTTTTTATCAACATACCTGTCTGTACCACCATCAAGTTCAATATTTACAACATTACCTGTTTCAATATCTGTACGTTTGATCTTAATTTTGTACTTGTCTGTAGGTACATTTGTTACATTATCCCAGGTAAGTACAACTTGCTTATTCTCCTCCTCATACAGATGACGGAAATTAAGTGGCTGCTTAAGATTATTTGCCCTCATATACCTGTACCACGTACTCCACTTATGACAGTTAAAGAGTGTTGACGAAGAGTAGTACTTTGCACCGTAATATTTGGACGCACCAGGGTATACGGTAACAGTAATTGTTCTGTCACCCCATCCACCCTGATGCGAACCAAACTCAACATGCTTAGAGCCATCTTTCCGAACCGGAATTGATTTATGCCACTCTACTCCACCACAACGACCAAAGCCATTTGGCATACTAACTCTATACTTTATCACATAGTCATTATCGGTCTCCTGCTGCGTGATTGTAATCGGATGACCATTTGTTTGACTCTGCGCACTAACACCTAAAGGTGTAAGTAGTAGTAATGCTATAAATACAATTTTAAATGTACTTAAGCACGGGCAGGATCGGGATGATCCGCCTAAAAATAAAAGTGTTTTCATTGTTTTATATATAAATTAATAATTAGGATTCTCTTTATAACCTAAATAATCATTTATACAGTATGGAGTATATTTAAGATATAACTATAGTAATTAATATAAAGAGTCATTGCATCCTGACAATCTCTTTTACTATTAACAAGCAGTTATATATGAAATAATCTGAAGCAGTAAGGTTATGTTTATCAATAATTATAGGATATTAAATCGCAAATTTGTTTGATATGTTTCATGTTTTACGATCGCAATATACACATAAAATTTAAAAAATAAACAACCGTTATCTCTATAGCTGTTATTTTTTAGTTTATGTTATGTGATTTTTAACAATTAGCATATATTTACATTGTATAAACAGCAGTGTATAGATATTTGATATATTGTTATTTAAACAGCACACAACAGGTTTAACAGATATTAGAATGTATAGTGAAATGCTAACTGAAAAAAAACAGATGTTTTTTTATCTGATATATAAATCAGAATCAATTATAGTATTACAATCAGTTTACTCCTTAACAGAGATGCACCAGGCATTAGTAACTACTCAAGATATATGACCTCACAAAAAGTGTGGTTAACAACACATTACAATAAATCATCAGCTTACAAGTAATAAAAATAGAAAAATTGATGAAATTTTTCGAAAAAACTAACCTTTTAGAATAAAGTAATCAAAAATTCGAAAAAGTACAGAACCAGACATAAACGTTTAAAAAAAGCCACTCCAATAACAGGAGTGGCTTTTATAATAATATGATATTTTCTTATTCTACATCTAACTTTATAGGATCTTTTACCTTCTGTTTTGTAAGGGCTTTATCAATTACATCCATTACATCTTCAACATATGTAAATGTAAGTCCCTTAAGGTAGATATCCTTTATATCTTCAACATCCTTTTTATTGTCAACAGACATTAATATCTCTTTAATTCCGGCACGTTTAGCAGCAAGAATTTTCTCTTTAATTCCACCAACGGGTAATACTTTTCCTCTCAGAGTAATCTCACCTGTCATTGCAATATTCTTCTTAACTTTACGCTGTGTAAGCGCTGATGTTAATGATGTTGCCATTGTAATACCTGCTGAAGGACCATCTTTTGGTATAGCTCCCTCTGGTACGTGAACATGCACATTCCAATTATCAAATACCTTATGATCTATTTTCAGTTTATCTGCATTTGCTTTTATATATTCCAGAGCAATTACAGCTGATTCCTTCATAACATCACCAAGATTTCCGGTAAGGGTAAGTTTACCTTTTCCTTTACTTAAACTTGTTTCAATATAAAGAATATCGCCACCTACAGCTGTCCATGCCAACCCGGTAACAACGCCGGCATATTCATTTCCCTGATACTTATCTCTTGAGAATTTTTCAACTCCTAAGATGTCTCTAACCTGACCTACATCTACAGTTGTATTATACTCCTCTTCATATGCAATACGTTTTGCTGTAACACGAGCCAATTTAGCAATCTGCTTATCAAGTGCTCTAACACCCGATTCACGTGTATAATTCTCTATGATATATTCAATTGCTGCTGGGGTTAAGGATAGTTGTTCCTCTTTTACCCCATGCGCCTCAAGTTGCTTTGGCAGTAAATGGCGTAATGCAATCTCAACCTTCTCTTCAACAATATAACCGCTAACATCAATCATCTCCATACGATCGCGCAGAGCAGGTTGTATTGTTCCTATGTTATTGGCTGTTGCAATAAACATAACCTTAGACAGATCATAATCAAGCTCAAGGTAGTTATCGTGAAAAGCATTGTTCTGCTCCGGGTCAAGAACCTCTAAAAGAGCCGATGCAGGATCGCCATGTACATCCTTTCCTATTTTATCAATCTCATCAAGTATAAATACAGGGTTTGAGCTTGCCGCCTTTTTTATATTATATATAATACGACCTGGCATTGCCCCTATATATGTTTTTCTATGTCCTCTGATTTCTGACTCATCATGAAGTCCACCTAGTGACATTCTTACATACTTTCTGCCAAGTGAATCAGCAATTGATTTTCCCAGAGATGTCTTCCCTACTCCCGGAGGTCCGTACAGGCATATAATAGGCGACTTCAGGTCACCTTTAAGCTTAAGTACAGCAAGATGTTCCAGTATTCTGTCTTTAACTTTTTCAAGACCAAAATGATCTCTGTCAAGAACACTTTCGGCATTTTTAAGATCAAAGTTATCTTCTGTATATTCACCCCAAGGCAGATCTACAAGCGTTTGTAAGTAATTAATCTGAACAGAGTATTCTCCTGCTGCAGGGTTCATTCTGCTAAGCTTAGATAACTCTTTATCAAATGTATTAGCTGTCTCATCATCCCACTTCTTATCTGCGGCTTTCTCTTTAAGTTCCTCAACCTCCTGATCTGCAGGACTACCACCCAGTTCGTCCTGAATAGTTTTCATCTGCTGATGCAGCATATATTCACGTTGCTGAGTATCAAGTTCGGTCTTAACTTTTGATTGAATATCTTTTTTAAGTTCAAGTGATTGCACCTCTTTAGTAAGATATTCAAGTAGTTTGTAACCTCTGTCTTCAAGGCTATCTATTTCAAGTAACTCTTGTTTCTCATCAACGTTTATATCTGTATTTGATGATATAAAGTTCACCAAAAATGTAGAACTCTCTATGTTCTTAACAGCAAATGATATCTCTGAAGGTATATTTGCCGATAGCTTAATTATTTTAAGCGAAAGATCTTTTAACGAACCAATAATAGCATCGAATCGCGGAGATTTTTCTACAGGTTTACTCTCTGATAGTGGTTTAACAGCAGCCCTGAAGTAGGGATCTTCTGTAACCATCTCAGTAATTTCAAATCTTCTTTTTCCCTGTATTATTATTGATGTGCTGCCATCAGGCATCTCTAAGATTTTTATTATCTGGGCAACAGTACCAATTCTCTCAATATCATCTGCAGAAGGCTCTTCAACATATGCATCTTTCTGTGCTACAGCTCCAATAATTTTATCGTTAGCATATGCCTCGCGTACAAGCTTTAAAGACTTATCTCTGCCTACTGTAATTGGTAATATAACCCCCGGAAATAAAACGGTATTTCTGAGTGGTAATATTGGCAGTTCTGCCGGTACAAATGAATTGCCCAGAGCATCCTCATCATCCTCCGTAATAAGTGGAATAAAGTCTGCGTCATCATTTTTACCTGAAAGAAATATATCTGCTATTTTTATGTCTTCTTTTCTATCTCCCATAAATATCTAATCGTTTCGTGTCATTTTGTCAGCACTTTAATGTTCTAAAGTACAGACTTGATAAAGGCAATTGGTATGCCAAAAAATAGAAAGAGTCACTATTTAATTAAATAATGACTCAATATATCTATATTAACAAATTTCTACTTTCTATGTTGCGATGTTTCTGAGTAAATATGTGTTAAGATATCCTGCTCTGTCTTATCAAAATCGATTCCTCTACGAGCCATAACTTTGCCTGCAACCTCAAAAGCTTTCTTAATACTAAAATCAACAAAGCCATGCGCTCCTCCCCATGAGAATGATGGTACATAGTTACGAGGGAATCCTGATCCATAGATATTTGCACTTATCCCAACTACTGTTCCTGTATTAAACATTGTATTAATCCCGCACTTTGAATGATCACCCATAATTAATCCACAAAACTGCAAACCTGTATGCACAAATCGTTGTTTAGGATAGTTCCATAATCTCACCTCGGCATAGTTATTTTTAAGGTTTGAGTTATTTGAATCGGCACCTATATTACACCACTCTCCTATAACAGAGTTACCCAAAAAACCATCATGTGCTTTGTTACTATACCCGAGTATTACAGAGTTATTAATCTCTCCTCCTACCTTTGAGTGCGGACCAATTGTTGTTGCTCCATATATCTTAGCCCCTAGTTTAAGTGCTGAGTGATCGCATAAAGCAAACGGGCCTCTTATTATCGCCCCCTCCATTACCTCGGCGTCTTTACCAATATATACTGGGCCTGTTTCGGCATTTATTATTGCACATTCAACTCTGGCTCCTTCTTCAATAAATATATTATCTGCTCCAATAACTCTGTTTGTCTCGCTTATAGACATAGATTTACGACCTGAGGTTATCTTCTCAAAATCGTAACGAAGAACTTTATCGTTTAAAGAGAAGAGATTCCATGGGTTTTCAACAGTCAACAAATCATCTTCTGACAACTCTGTTCTTTTATATCCTTCAAGGTTATCAATGTTAAATTCAGAGAGTTTGTCTCCACTTAATCTCACTGCGATAATTTTATCACCAACAGCCAACAAGCTATCAGATTCAAGAGCACATACCGTATTAACAAGCATATCATTAGGGATTACAGATCCGTTAATAAGTATGTTATCGCTTGATTTTACAAGCTTAAATTTCTCTGAAAGATAATCTCTTGTTATATAAGAGATCTCTGTTGACAACTCTCTCTCCCACTTCTCTTTAATTGTGGTTATACCTATTCTTAGTTCTGCTACCGGACGAGTAAACGTAAGAGGTAACATGTTTTCTGCAGCTTTATCATCAAAGAATATATAGTTCATTGTCTTACAATTTTTTATTTATCAAACCAAAACATACCATATATACACAACCTTTTGCTTTGTACTACGGTACTATTACATCTTAAAAATAAAAAAAGCTCCCTAATTAGGGAGCTTTATATCGTAAATAAAAAATAAATTATTTCTTATCGTAGTGTTTTTTGTATCTGTTCATAAACTTATCAACACGTCCGGCTGTATCAACAAGCTTCATTTTACCTGTATAAAATGGGTGAGAAGTACTTGAAATTTCAAGTTTAATTAATGGATACTCGACACCATCAATAACCTCAGTCTCTTTTGCTGGAGCAGCAGAACGAGTAATAAAAGTAGTTCCGTTAGACATATCTCTAAACGCTACCATTCTGTAATCTTCCGGATGTATTCCCTTTTTCATCTTATTATAATTTTATATTTATCACCTATGCCTTCAATGGGTTGCAAAGGTAATATCAATTCCATAAACAACAAAATGTTTACAACTTATTTTTTATTAAAGAGTAAACCATTCGTCAATCTCTTTATTCATGTCGCCAACATCTTGTTTATGAACATATTCATTTTTATGTGTAACATAGTCATAATCATTTATCCACTCTGTATAATTCTCAGCTATTTGTTTTACAGCATTTGCAAAATCAATAACCTCCTTATCTGTGGTTGTTGGGTGAATAGACCAGCGTATCCATCCCGGTTTTGTTGAAAGGTCACCTGTATTTATTCGCTTTGTAATATCCTGTGATGTCTCATAATCAACATCTAACAGAAAATGCCCATAAGTACCAGCACATGCGCAACCTCCACGTACCTGTATGCCAAACTTATCGCTCAATAGCTTAACCATAAGATTGTAATGTATTGGCTGAATATAGAATGATACCGCACCTATTCTGTCAACAATCTTGTCGGCAAGAATTCTTACACCATCTACCTTTCCTAGTTCGTTAAGAGCCAACTCTATCAACTCTTTCTCGCGGGCTTCCATTTTATCGGTTCCCATCTGCTCTTTCAGCTCTATTGATAACGCAGTTCTAATTGCCTGAAGAAAGCCAGGAGTTCCTCCATCTTCACGAGCCTCTATATTATCAATATACTTATATTCACCCCATCTGTTAGTCCAGTCAACCGTTCCTCCGCCAGGGTTATCTGGTGCTTTAGAGTTATAAAGAGATGCATCAAATATTAATACTCCAGCAGTTCCTGGTCCGCCAAGGAATTTATGTGGTGAGAAATATATGGCATCAAGTTTCTCCATAGGATCTTCAGGATGCATGTTTATATCAACATAAGGTGCCGATGCTGCAAAATCGATAAAGCAAACTCCATTATTTTCATGCATAATGCGTGCAAGCTCATGATAGTTGGTTTTTACCCCGGTAACATTTGATGCTGCCGTAAACGATCCTATCTTGAACTTTCTATCCTTATATTTATCAAGCTGTTTACGCAACTCTTCCGGATTAACCATCATATCTGCATTAGGCTCAAGTACAACTACATCAACATTTGTTTCATACCAAGATGTTTGATTTGAGTGATGCTCCATGTGTGTAATAAATACCACTGGCTTGTCCATATCTTTAAGACACGGACGGCTATTAAGTGCACCACATCCTTTAAGACCAAGAATTCGCTGAAATTTGTTTATAACAGCTGTCATTCCAAAACCTGCCTGAATGTAAACATCATTTGGTCCCGCATTAACGTGCTGTTTAATACGCTTAACAGCTTCATGATAACTACGAGTCATTCTTGTTCCTGTCTCACTTGTTTCAGTGTGAGTATTAGCAACAAAAGGACCAAAAACATTCTTCATTTTATCCTCTATTGGTCCGTATAAACGTCCACTGGCAATCCAATCGGCATAAACTACCTCTTTTGTACCATACGGAGTAGAATAAGAGGCTTTATTACCTATAATATTCTCTCTGAATTTTGCAAAATGTTTCTCTAAATCATTCATCTCTGAATCTGGTTTTTTACAGATTAGGTTAAACGGGAACCTTCTTTTTTTCATCTGTCAATGTTAATTACTACGCTTTCCCAAACGGGCAAAATGCATATTATTATAATATCCGAGTTATATTCTAATCTCTTAATTTTGCTAATAATCTTAATATCTCAAGATATAACCATATTAATGTAACCATTATACCAAAAGCTCCATACCACTCAAGATACGCAGGAGCTTTTCCTTTTACACCCCTGTCAATAAAATCAAAATCAAGAGCAAGGCTAAGTGCTGCTATTGCAATAACAACTAGACTAATTATTATACTCAATGGGCTACTATCATACATAAATGAAAGGTTTACACCAAAAAATGACAGAATAATTGTAACCAAGTATGCAAGTGCAATACCCGATATAGCAGATATAATAATTGCTCTAAACCTTTTGGTAACAACAATTACTCCTGTTCTGTAAAGAAATAACATAACTGCAAATACAGATACCGTAAGCAATACAGCTTTCATTACTATTCCTCCTGTCTGAAAAGCGTAGAGAGCAGATATTCCACCAATAAATAATCCTTCAAGAATAGCATATACCGGAGCTAAAAACCTTGCGCTTTTAGGATTAAAAGCAATAACAATAGCCATTATAAATCCGCCAATACCTCCTACCAACATATATGGGAAGATAGCATTTGATTCCGGATTTCTAAAAAACATACTCCATGTATATGAAGCTCCCAATACAACAAGCAAGAACAGCAAAATAGTCTTTGTTACTGTACCATAAAACGACATTGTTTTTTCTTTTTCGCCAGTAATTGTATTATTACGATATACCTTGTCACCAAAAATAGGGTTTGAAGATTTTGTCAAATTCATAATTAAAATTTTTATGCAAAAATAAATCAATTTCTAATATCTCAAATACTTATCATATATATCTTTCAACATATAAAGATTGCTAGATATGTTAATTGGTACTACAAAAACAGTTCCAGTTCGCTCCATAGGGCATAATCATTAAGATTTTGCAATATCTTCTGCTTAATAAGTTTTATATAATCAGGATGTTTACGAATTATAGTTCCTAATAATCTCTCATAACCTTTACGCACATTCACCGATTTTTTAAGAGGTTCTGATCTAAGATTATTAATTATTTTATTGATATATCTATCTTCTAATGTTCCTTTATTGATAAGATATGCCGATATAGTTGCACATCCACATCTTACTAATAGTTCATTTTCTGACTCTATAAGTATGTTACCTATTTCAGGAGCAAGTGTTGTTTTTCCGAACAAATGAGTTCCTGTTATATCGGCTATTTCTGAATTAATAATAAATTTTATTAACTCAGAGGCTTTCTCTATACTAAGTTGATCTCTGTTAAAAGATAACATAATCAATAACATCTTCTCTCTGCAACCACTTCTCAGGAACTCTGTCTGTTCATATTCTGTAAGCTTTATAACAGATGCTCTGTTTTTAATCTCAAGAAAATCTACTCCGTAGTTTATATCATAATCTATTCCTGATTTTGTCATCAATTCAGAAACTACTCCATTCTGTCGTAATTTAAGCCACCTGTTTATATCCATACCCGCTAATTTTGCTGCAATTTACGCAACATTGTCTTCTTATAAACTTTTTTTTCAAAAAAAATTACCTCATAATAAATCTGTAAGCCAAATGGTTCGGGGATAAACAGTAATCTCCATTAAACTTTTATGATATTTTTATTTGCAAAGTAGAGATTAATTTAGTTATCTTTGCATCGCAAAAATATGGTGGTCGTAGCTCAGTTGGTTAGAGCGCTGGATTGTGGTTCCAGAGGTCGTCGGTTCGAACCCGATCTTCCACCCAA
>DKJY01000104.1 GCA_002454955.1 Bacteroidales bacterium UBA6680 | reverse complement strand
CTTTCAGCCCGTAACTTATTACGAGCCGGAGTTATTTCACCGTTTATCGCAATGTCAGTTTGAGCGGAATCAAAAAATCAAACATAGTCCGCTACGAGATTGGCTTAAAGTACATTCACAGTTAACACTATTCTACCAAACATCCCATCCCAAAATGCTTGTTCGAGCTGGCAGCTCGGACAGAACCCGTTTCATTACGATAGGGTATGACCCGCTCTACTCTAAGCCAGAGAGGATTATAGTATATTTATCGTTAACAATATTCTATCAGAACTCAAAAGCCTCATCTTCTACGCTAAGAGATTGCTACAGATCTTAATCAAACATTTGTTAAAGTGGAGTCAAAGACATAATCAGTTCAGGCGTGTTGGCAACACACATTTCGACTACGCTCAATGTGACAAACATCAACAAAAACAACTGAATATTATCAAAATAACAGGCGTTACAAATAGTATAAGCTGATATTATAAACAAAAAAATACGGAAGTTGGTGTCTCCCGTATTTAACTTAATGATAGTCCGTTATTATTATTAATTCTTACTGTCAAGCCAGTTATTAGCATCATCAAGGTTATGGAAATATTGTGAGATATCCATCGCCTCTGATTTTTCAAACTCCTTAAGCGATATCTTGGTAAAAACATTACGTGGCATTACAAATGCAAATGCTGTTACCCCCGCATCAGAAAAGTTTTTAATTGATGCTGCTGCAAATTTAGCATCATCAAGACTAACCACTTTTTGCTCCAGAGTATCTGACAAAACAGAAACAACATCATGTTCTTTTACAAAATTCAAACTAGTATTAATTGTTTCTCTAAAAATATCTGATGGTACGTAGTGCATCCACGTTTGTACCAACCTCTTTTTATCCGGAAAATACTCCAGTCGCACGTAATTATTGCTAATAATCGTACGGTTTTCAATTGAATCTTTCAGTCCCATATTCTTTATATTTGGTTAGTTAAATCCTATTTCTTAAAATGTTCTGGGACATCTGTTTATAAGAACGTTTTTAATTTCTGTTTGTTTAACGATACTATCATTAAAAAATTATATTGTAGCTTTAATAACAGCTAAAACTGTCTCGTATTTGTTATTAAACGCCAGATATTCGTCCGACATCTGCTTTATATTAATAATCTTGACATTACGATATAAATCTTCATCGAAATCTGCTTTGGTTTTAAACCCAACAACCTGCAGTTTCTCAATCCATCTATAAGCTGGCTCATGCTTCTCATATCGTTCGTCGTTATCTTTCCCTAAGATATCACTTATTTCTCTTCCAAAAAACAGTTTTAAACCGTTCTTTTCTTTTTTCCCAATATCTAATTTATCAATAACTTCGAAAACATTAAAGAAATGTCGGTAACAATTTTGAAATCTGAAGTAAAATTCCGGTTCGTAGTGATTAACATTTGGCTCTACAAGAAAGAAAGCATCAGGCTTAAATATCCTGATATCAACCAGTACCTTGTATCGTTCGTTAAGCGACTGTATATGGTGCAACGCAAGCGACTCATTAAATATTAAACAGTCTCTGTTACGTGGTATATGGCTCTTTAAAGTATCAAACGACAGATCCTCTATAAGTTTATTAACCGGTATAAACTCAAGTTCAAAGGAGTAGTTGTTCTTTACAACTTCAAACGACTCTACTGCTTTATTCAGCGCTCCATCAGAAGGTTCAACACCAATTATGGTAAGCTTCTTAAGTGTTTTGTTCTCTTTAAGACTTTCAACCAGATTCAACATCTGTATACCCAATCCTACTCCAATATCAACAATAACAGCTCTCTCTTTATCTGCTATTGTTTCGCATATTGAGTAGTTAACAACCTGCTGTGAATATTTAACAAACGGAAATTTATCAATTAGTATCGAAAAGAGTTCAATTTGCGGAATCTCAAACTGTTTAAGATAGAGGTTTCCATCAGAATGTCCGTTCTGCTCTTTAAGAGCATTAATAATAAGGGTTGTAAGAAATTTTTCTGAATCGTCAGACATGTCACGCTGACAATAATCAAGTAAAGTATCAAGCTCCAGACGCACTGTTTCGTTCTGAAATTCAGTGCTACGCTTAATAATCATCTCAAGTGCATCGTAAATGTTAGGCGTTGTAGCGGTTTGCATAATTACAAAATGTTTAATTTATCGTTAAGTGCTTATATGTAAGCCACTTGATTATTTTAATAAAAACAAATATAGTAAATTATGCCTACTCAAAATGAAATATCAACTTTATTAATAAATAAAAATTACTAATATATTTATTTAATTATAGTTGCCGCAATTTTTTAATATTTTGATCACATTTACTATTTTGTGCATTCTTTATAAACATTAACACAGCAAAAAACACAGGTATACATATTAATTATTGTTACCAAATGCTATTTGCCTATATTTAAAAAACATAACCGTCAGATGAATTATATTGATATTATATTATGCATTGTTTTAGTTTATAGTGTTTACCAAGGCTTCAGAAAAGGTTTTATAGTAATGGTAGGTACACTTGCCGCACTTCTTTTAGGAATATGGGGAGCTGTAAAGTTCTCAGGATTTACAGAAAATTTTCTGCAAGATAAATTTGGATGGGAATACAAGTACAACTCTCTAATTGCCTTTGCTATAACATTTATAGGTATTGTAATAGGGGTAAATATTGTTGCAAAATTACTCGATAAAGTTGCAGAATCGGTATCGCTAGGATTTATGAACAAACTTCTTGGTATTGTATTTGCAACATTGCGCAATGCATTTATAATAAGTATTGTTTTGGTTATACTAAATGGTATTGACCGTACAGTAAACTTTATGCCCAAAGAGGATATGGAGGAGTCTTTATTGTACAAACCGGTAGAGAGTCTGGCACCCTGGATGTTTCCATACCTAAGTTTTGAGAAGATTACATCTGCTGTTGATGTAGATGCCCTAAAGAACAAGAACGATACTGAAGAAGAGAAAAAAGAGAATGAAGAGACTGGTAAATAGAGGAAAAGAGCTTTTAAAAGGCAAAAATAGTAAGACAGCTGAAAATAAAGATTATTTGATATGTCCCAACTGTGGTCATAAGAATATTGAGGAGTACTGTGCACGTTGCGGACAACCAAACAGAGATCTTAACAAACCTTTTAAGGATGTAATGCACGATCTGCTAGACTCTATAAATCTTGATAAAAGGTTACTGCACACTATTCTGCCATTTTTCTTTAAACCAGGTTTTCTGACAAAAGAGTATTTCTTAGGACACAGAAAGAGGTATGTTCCGCCAATGAGGATGTATCTTTTTATGAGTTTTATATATTTCTTTACTCTTGGTATTAACTCAAGCCTGAGCGAAGACAGTAACAGATCTTTAGCTGATATTGATACTGAGGCACAAGACTCTACAGAGGTTAAAGGGATATCGTTTAATATACTTGGAAACGAGGTAGCTGACTCCACAAACACCATAGATACTGGAAATGCCGACATAAAACTTGAGATTAATGAAGAGCCTCTGTTTATAGAGGAGTATCTTGAGAATAAATTATCGGGTGACAGGCTAAAAAACATAACTGGCAGAGATTTGTCTGACAAGATGTTTAAGTACATGTCATACGCAATGTTCTTCCTTATGCCATTCTTTGCATTAATACTAAAATTACTATATATACGCCGAAAAATGTACTATATGCAACACCTTATCTTCTCGATAAATATGCATACATTTTTCTTTGGTTTATCACTAGTTATTATAATACTAAACAACACTCTGAGTAACATTATAAGCATATCAAGTGATTTTCTCTATATACTACTACCAATATATATAGCCAAAGGTATGAAGAGGTTCTATAATCAGGGGTATGCAAAAACAATTACCAAGTTTTTAATACTGTTGTTCACTTATAGTATTACACTAGTTATTGTTTTGGTAATATTATCGATAACTGCACTATTAACAATTTAAAATCAGATTTCAATAAAGGTGCATTTATTAGCTGTTTATTAATAAATGGGTTATATCTTTGCACTAAATAATTTATTATATGAGTTTTGTAGAAGAGTTACGTTGGCGAGGCATGATACATGATATGATGCCGGGAGTAGAAGACCAACTTGAGAAAGAGCTTACTTCTGCCTATGTAGGTATTGACCCTACAGCAGATTCACTTCACATAGGACACCTTGTTGGAGTAATGATGCTTAAACACTTTCAGGTTAGCGGACACAAACCAATTGTTCTTGTTGGAGGAGCAACAGGTATGATTGGCGATCCGTCAGGAAAGTCACAGGAGCGTAATCTGTTGGATGAGGAGACATTACGTCATAATCAGGAGGCTCTAAAAAACCAGCTTAAGCATTTTCTTGATTTTGATTCAGGAAACGATAATGCTGCCGTAATGGTTAACAATTACGACTGGATGAAGGAATTTTCATTCCTGGAGTTTATCAGAAGAGTAGGTAAACACATAACTGTAAATTACATGATGGCCAAGGATTCTGTAAAGAAACGCCTTGGTGGCGAAAGTAAAACAGGTATGTCATTTACTGAATTTACATATCAGCTTGTACAGGGCTACGACTTCTTATATCTATACGAAAATCATAACTGTAAACTACAGATGGGTGGTTCAGATCAGTGGGGAAATATTACCACAGGAACTGAGCTTGTTCGTCGTATAGCACAAGGTGAGGCATTTGCTATGACATGCCCGCTTATTACAAAAGCAGATGGAGGTAAATTTGGAAAAACAGAGAGTGGTAATGTTTGGTTAGATCCTGAAAGAACATCGCCATACCAGTTTTACCAATTCTGGATGAATGTATCTGATGCTGATGCTGAGAAATATATAAAGATATTTACGCTACTAAGCAAAGAGGAGATTGAGGCGCTTGTGGTTAAACATAATGAGGCTCCGCACCAGAGAGAACTTCAGAAGGTTCTTGCAAAGGAGATAACTGTAATGGTACACTCTGAGAAGGATTATGAAGCTGCTATTGCGGCATCACAGATTCTATTCGGTAAAGGTACAACAGATCAGCTTAAGAGTCTTGATGAACGCACATTCTTATCTGTATTTGATGGTGTTCCTACATTTGAAATTGCTAAGCAAGAGATAGAGGCAGGTGTAAATATTCTTGATCTGCTTGCAGAGAAGACAGAAGTATTTGCTTCAAAAGGAGAATTAAGACGTATGCTTAAAGGCGGCGGATTCAGCATTAACAGAAACAAAATGAATGATGCTGAACTTACTATTGACTCAGATTATTTGTTAAACAACAAATATATACTTGCTCAAAAAGGTAAAAAGAACTACTATATAATAGTTGCAAAATAGAAAAAGGGGCTTTTAAGAGCCCCTTTTTTATTTAGTTCCAGTTAAATACAATCTCTGTTTTTAACTCCTCTTGACTCTGTGTTGATTGCGTAATCTTATACTCAACATCTTTACACTTAGCAAGCTCCAGAGCTCTCTGGCACCATCCTGCCACCCTGTACTCTATCAGAGGATTTATCTCCGGAAAATTGAGCAACTTAAGAGTAACCTCTTTAGGTCCTGTTTTTATTGCATTACAGTCGCTTGGCGAATAGTATGTTGACATAATCTTTGATGCCTTTTTCATAAGGTGGGCAGGCGATGATATTATAAGAAATACCTTATAGAGTCCTTTCAGAGCATAATCTGCACTAAAACGTCCGAGCTCTATTGCACCCTCTTTGGTGTTGCTATTATAAAACAACTCGGCTATCTTATTAACAGGCACTGTATAACAGGTATATGCATCGTACCATTTAGATACATCTATAACACCTGAGAATATCTTTCTGGTATCTTCCGGGAGCATGTTCAGCCATGTCTGGTACTTATCGGGGAATTTTGTCTTAACAAAAGTTCTGGTGGTGATTAGTCCCGTTCCTTTTACATTCATCTTCATATTAAATGTCGAAAAATTTGTGGTTAAATCTATTTGTTTGTTGCAATTACAATGCTAATGTGCAATTTGCAACGCAAAATAATAAATGATAATCTTTTTTCAAATATTAAATAACACATCAACTGTTCAATATAAATAATATTTGATTATTAATGCATTACACTATATTAACACTCTTTAATATAGATAATATTTCTGATCTGCTATTTTGTATATACCTTTGTGCTACCTATTTGAAAAACCATATGATATGATAAAATATAAAAGAGTATTACTTAAGTTGAGCGGCGAAGCTCTGATGGGAAACGATAATTACGGAATAAACAGTAATGTTCTTAACACATATGCTGAGCAGATAAAAGAGATTAACGACCTTGGTGTTGAGGTTGGAATTGTTATTGGTGGCGGAAATATCTTCAGAGGTCTGGCTGGTGAGAGTGCCGGTTTTGAGAGGGTAAAAGGCGATCAGATGGGAATGCTTGCTACAGTTATTAACAGTATAGCCTTGCAGTCGGCTCTTGAAGCTATTAATTGTAAAGCAGAGGTGTTAACATCTATAAGAATGGAGCCTGTTGGTAAACTTTATTCAAAAAGTCTTGCTCTTGAAGCTTTTGATAATAAAAAGGTAGTAATTATTGCTGGCGGAACAGGTAATCCGTACTTTACAACCGATACTGCTTCGGCATTAAGAGGTGTAGAGATAGAAGCTGCAGCACTACTTAAAGGTACACGTGTTGATGGTGTTTATGACTCAGATCCGGAGAAAAATCCGAATGCAGTTAAATACGATAATCTTACTTTTGATAAAGCTTACAGCGAAAAACTAAAGGTTATGGATCTTACAGCATTTACAATGTGTCAGGAGAATAATCTTCCTATAATTGTATTTGATATGAATAAGAAAGGTAACCTTAAAGAACTTATTTTAGGTCAAAAAGTTGGAAGCATAATCGAAAATTAGATATATTTAACCTATAAACATAAAAACAGGTAATTATGAATGATGATATAAATTTAGTACTGGCAGAAGCAGAAGAGAAAATGGATAAGGCTGTAGACCACCTAAACAGTGAGTTGCTTACAATTAGAGCAGGAAAAGCTTCAAGCCACATGTTAGATGGTATTATGGTTGAATATTATGGTTCTCAAACACCGCTTAGTCAGGTTGCAAACATTGCTGTTCCTGATGCCAGAACTATCACTATTCAGCCCTGGGAAAAAAACATAATGGGTGATATTGAAAAAGCTATTCTTATTGCAAATATTGGTCTTACACCAATGAACAACGGAGAGCTAATTCGCCTAAGTATTCCTCCTTTAACAGAAGAGCGTCGTAAAGAGCTTGTTAAAAACGTAAGAGCTGAAGGTGAGAATGCACGTGTAAGTATAAGAAACGCTCGCAGAGATGCAATTGATACATTTAAGAAATTCCAGAAAGATGGTCTTTCAGAAGATATGGCAAAGGATGCCGAAGGTGAGGCACAAAAACTTACCGATAAATTCTCTGCAAATATTGATAAGATATTAAGTGCAAAAGAAGAGGATATAATGACAATATAGTATATATTGAACATACAAACATTAAGGGGAATCTATTTTGGTTCCCTTTTTTTGTGTCACAGCATAGTAAATTGATTTAATATCACAATTTATATTGCATATTAACTGACTTACAAATTAAGCTATTATGAGTAATAAAAAGAGAGGTGATAAATGCAGGGAATCAAATGGGGTGATTCCCTAACAAATATAATACTAAATAAAAGAGAATTTGTATTGGTAAGAATACAAAAAAGCCGAAACGTTTGTTTCGGCTTTCTCTTGCTCCCCCTCTAGGACTTGAACCTAGGACCCCCTGATTAACAGTCAGGTGCTCTAACCAGCTGAGCTAAGGAGGAGTGTTTTCCCGAATCCCTCAGCGGAATTGCGATGCAAATATAGAAGCATTTTTCTTTGCTGCAAAATATTTTTTTAGAAAAAATGATCTTTTTTCGTCACTCATAATTTATGTTTCTGATTTAATGTAATTTCTATTAAAAATATTTTTTGATAGCATGGTTTAACTATCTTTGCACCGCTTTTGCAATACCAATAGATATAAGATATGAAGAAGGTACTGGGATTGGGTAACGCACTTGTTGATATTGTTACTTTACTTGAAAATGATACACTGCTAAACAGGTTTAATCTTCCGAAAGGGAGCATGACTCTGGTAGATAAAACATACGCACAGGAGATATCTGATACAACCGAAAAACTAACAAAAGAGATTGCCTCAGGAGGATCGGCTGCAAATACTATTAATGGTCTGGCCAGTCTTGGTGTAGATGTATGCTTTCTAGGTAAGGTTGGTAACGATGAACTTGGTGCCCTGTTTGCTGAGGATATGGCAAAGAATAATATTCATCCGCGCCTGTTTCTGGGCTCAGAGCCTACCGGAAGAGCTACAGCTCTTATAAGCAAAGATTCTGAACGTACATTTGCTACATATCTGGGATCGGCTATTGAATTAACTGCCAATGATCTGTCTGACGACGATTTTGATGGGTATCATTTCTTTCATGTAGAGGGGTATTTAGTGCAGAATAATGAGCTTATTGAACAGAGTATGAAGATTGCAAAAAGCAAGGGACTTACTGTTTCGCTTGATCTGGCTTCATATAATGTTGTTGAAGATAATTATGATTTCCTTCACCGTTTGGTTGAGAACTATGTTGATATTGTATTTGCCAACGAAGAGGAGGCTAAAGCATTCACAGGTGAGCAGCCAGAAGAGGCTCTGAATATAATTGCAGAAAAATCGGATATTGCTGTTGTAAAAACGGGTTCAAAGGGTTCGCTTGTAAAGTGTAAAGGCAATGTTGTTACTATAGATCCTATAAAGGTAAACAGCATTGATACTACTGGTGCCGGCGATATGTATGCAGCAGGATTTCTTTATGGTTTAACAAAAGGATTACCTCTTAACAAATGTGGTGATATAGGATCGCTTCTTGCAGGAAATGTTATTGAAGTGCTTGGCCCTAAACTTAACAAGCCTAAATGGACTGAGTTAAAGGATATTGTTTATAAGATAGAGAATAACTAAATAAAAACATAGACGGACACAATGTGTCCGTCTATACTATACCTAAAAAGCTTACATTACTCCTCTGTCACTTTTATTATCTTTTTTAGTGTTACATTATTAAACATAGCCTCATTAGCTCCCAGTATTATCTTATAATTCAGTGTTAAGCTATTTGTAGCCGGATTGTATATGTTACCGTCCTGTTTCTGAATTGATATATCGCCGTAGTTAAATGTACTAAACCACGATTTGTAATCATCAGGTGTGGCCAATATTTTATCAGTATATGATAACTCTTTATCTGAGAATTGGTAGTCTGTAAAGGTCAATTCAAACTCCTCTGGATAGATCTTTGGTCCTGAACTAAATGTCCATACAGGCAACCCTTTCATAACAATCTTATACCTATTGTCTGATTCATCGCTATTAAGTTTTGCAACTGATATAATCTCTGCTTTGCTACTCTGCTGTTTACCTTTTGCTGTATAACTTACCTCATACTCCCCTGCAATATTCTGTATCCAGTCTTGCTGCTTTATAGTTATTAACAGACTATCGCGTGTACCAATTTTTGTATTCCCCTCACTTAACTTAAGCAGTATTTTGGCATTCTGACCTACTATAAAACTCTTGTATATAAAATCTATATTGAACTCAGATATATATTCGCCCGGTTTTATCTCTACAGTTTTTTTCGATATAACAAAGTGCTTCCCCTCCTCTATATCTGTTTTAGCCTCATCTACATATACCATAGTATTCATGGTTTTGGTATTTTTTGCTACCGAGTGTATCTTAAAGCTATAAGACAATTCATTAGATGTAAGCTCTATATTTCTGGTATTATCAGAGAATTGTATATATGAGTCTCCTTTATATATGAAATCCTTTTTCTTACATGCCGAAAAACAAACTGCAATAACTAATATTAAAATATAATTTATCCTCATCTGTTTATATTCATTAAATGGTTAATAACCGCTGTTCTGTTTTATGTTTTTATTGGCGTATATCTCGCCAATTGGTATAGGTAAGCTCCATTTAAAGCTATTCTGATCTAAGAAGTTATCTGCGCTGTTACTCTCTCTGTTAATTGAACTGTTCCAACGTTTAAGATCGAAGAAACGCATTCCTTCAAATGCAAATTCACGTCTTCTCTCATCTTTAACCTCCTGCATAATATCTTTAGAATCTTTCAGCTCTCCTACTCCTCTTTTGGCCCTTATTATGTTTAATATCCTAAGCACTTCGGTTTTATTTGCAACGTTATGAGCCAATGCCTCTGCCTTTGACAGATAAACCTCTGATACTCTCATTAGTTTTATATCGTTTCCGTTCGGCATATCTTCTGAAGGTCTACCGTTATATTTTCTGATACCATATAAACCTTTATCGTTAACCTTAAAGTATTTGCTTAATCTTATATCGCTTTTATCGTAAAGTTTTATAAGTGAGTTATCAGCGTACCATACATCTCTGTTATTTCTAGTGTCATACAGAAGCCACGCATTTTTTGGTTTATCGGCTACAGTAAAGTGAATTCTGAAGATTAGCTCAGGGCTGTTATCAGTTATCCACATGTTATTGAAATCGTCTATGCTGCTAACCTGTGAGTTTATTGTCAACACCTTATCTGCATTAATCACCACCTGCGGATAATCTCTCTCTTCTAACGCAATCTGCATTTTAAGAAAATATACAGAGGCATCTGACAGGTAGATATTATCGCGCGATACGATATTGAGATCTGCCGCATTGGTTAAATCCTGTTTACAAAACTGTAATACCTCGCTTTTTGTATTGCGTTCCGGTTGCCCCGGATATAGTGTTGTAATGTATGGTACACTAAGCGATGTTTTTGTATCTGAGAATAGTCTGTACAGATAGAAGTGAACCATTGACCTTATTGTATAAGCCTGCGCCAGAACAGAGTTCTTCTCAGCTTCTGCCATACTTGCCGGAAACTTATCTTTACGTACAATAATTTCGTTACATGACTGTATTATACTGTATGCAGACGTCCATATATTCTCAACCTCTGCTGTTGATGAGTTATAGTTCCATTTATAGAATCTTATCAGGTTACCATTATTATCGGTACTATATGTTACATTGTCTGATAATATATCGGGCAGAGCTATTGTTGTTAATCCTCCAACAAAGTTCTCGTTCTTCATCTTTGCATAACATCCGTTAAGCAGATCGTTAAAACTGTTCTCGTTATTAAACAGCTTATCTTCTTCTACATCTCCATCCGGACTGTTCTCAAGGTATTTTTCACATGAGGTAACCGATACTAAAACTCCTATTGTTAAAGCATATATAACAAGTTGTTTTAGTACTCTGTATATAGTTGTTATATTTAGCATAACTATTATATTTTTAAAAGTTTAAGTTTAATCCTAAGCTAAAGTTTCTTGTACTTGGGTATCTGAAACTATCAACAGTTGTTGCCACTTCCGGATCAAATCCGGTGTAGTTGGTTATAGTAAGCAGGTTGTTTGCTTTAATAAATATCTCGGCTCTGGTACACTTAAAGCTGTTGGCAATTTTTGCAGGCAGACGATACATCAGCTCAATATTCTTAAGCTTTATGTACGATCCATCTTCGATATATTTTGTGCTAAACTGATTGTTTACACCTCCAACAACCTGTCTTGGTACATCGGTAATATCTCCAGGCTTTTTCCACTGCTTATATAACAGATCTCTGTTCTGGTTGTATTTAGCAAACTCTCCGTCGGAGTTGGTAAAGTATTTTGCATTGTTAAATATCTCGTTGCCATATGCAAAAATAATGTCGAACGAGAACGAAATATTCTTCCATCGTAGTGTATTAAAAAGGCCTCCGTTAACAGGTGGTATTCCCGGTTTTTGAACCTTTGAGTATTTTGCATTGAACTCCTCTGTTGGTTCTCCGTTGTTATTATACCACATTGGATTTCCGTTTGCAGGATTAACCCCGGCATACTCTACACTGTATAGCGATCCTACAGCTTCTCCCTCTCTAAGAATTGTAAATCCAAGATGTATATCGCGTCCATTAGGTAGTTTAGTTACCTCATTCTGGTTATATGATATATTAAATCTTGAACTCCAGTTTATGGTAGACTCCGGCTTTGTTCTGTATCTGAGACTAAGTTCTACTCCCTGATTTCTGATCTCCCCTGAATTTTTAAGAATATTTGTAAACCCATTTGTACGTGATATCTCATAGTTTAACAGCAGGTTGCTGGTTAATCTTCTGTATAGTTCTATATTTACTCCAAACTGCGAGTTAAATGCTGACATATCGATACCCACATTATAACTCAGGCACTCTTCCCATGTAAGATTGCTGTTTGATAGCTGCGATTTTGATACCGAAGACATATCATTATATGTATCGGTGTAAGAGTATATGGGTAACGCAGCATATGCCGATATATTAGAGTTTCCTGATGTTCCAATACTAGACCTTATCTTAAGATAGTCTATCTTATCATATTTCAGTAAGCTATTAACATTGTAAGCTGCTCCAACAGAATAGAAGTTAGCATACTTCTTATTCTCTCCAAAAACAGATGATCCGTCTCGTCTTAACGACAGGTCAATATATATGTTAGACTTGAATTTGTAGTTAATTCTTGAGAAGAGTGAGATTCCTGTAATCTTAGCTTTATCGCCTGTAGTACTACTGGCAACACTTGCTGCTTTTAGGGTGCGCAAGTCGCCACTTGCAAAACCTTTTCCTACAACGTAAAAATCATCTGTTTTAAAGGCTGTACTCTCAAACCCCGTAACAGAATTTATGTGGTGCCCCTTTTTATTTAATATTAACGTCTGTATGGTGTGCGACTGATTAAGATTATACCTCTCTCTGTACGCTCTGCTTAAATCTCCTTTATGATCGTTTACTCCCGCCCCTTTGTATATGCTCGACTCCGGATGCGTATACTTATCAAGTATATTCTGTTGATAATCTACCCCGAATTTAGAGTTGAAATCAACTCCTTTATATAGGTTTATTGTTGTTCCCAGATGCATTATAAGGTTGTTCTGCTTGGTAACATTATCCATAAGGCTAAGATCTTCTATTGCATTAGGACCAAGCGTTGTGGTAAGGTAGTTTCCGTCTTTATCTTTTACAGCATCGTACGGATTATTAAGATACGCCTGAACAATAGGGCTGTTTTTAAGTATCTTACGAGATGTAATACCCTCGGCCTGGCTTGACTTGAGGTGCGCCAGGTTGGTATTAAATATAAATTTTATTCTGTCCGACACCTTTTGCGAAAGGTTTATTCTTGAGGTGTATTTCTTTATATATGAGTTCTGAACAGTTCCTTTCTGATCGTAATATGATAATGATATCATATATCCTCTGTTTCTCTTTCGCTGACCTATCTCAAACGAACCGGATTTTGTAACCCCTCTTCTGAATATCTCATCTTTCCAGTTGGTGTAGTTTTTAGATCGTTCCAGAATAGCCTCCTCTTTAAGGTTTTTTAGCCCGAGTTGTGTCTCGTAACGTAGTTTCTCTTCGGCATTCATCATGTTAAGTTTATCTTTTACTGTTTCTGATACACTAAACATTGTATTTGCCTTAATCTGTAGTTTATCTGACGTTGCCTGCTTACTCTTTATTATTATAACTCCGTTTGACCCTCGCGAACCATATATAGATATTGCAGAGGCATCTTTTAACACATTTACACTCTCAATATCTCTTGGATTTATACTTGATATCTGATTTGACGATACAGGCAGACCATCAAGAATATATAACGGATCATAATCGGCAGACAGCGATCCTATTCCTCTGATGAATACTGTTGCCTTCTCTGTAGGATCACCTGACTGGTGAATTGCATTTAATCCGGTTGATTCTGCTTGCAGTAGTTTATCAAGCGATGCATAATTACTGTTTTTAAATGTCTCTTTTTTTACACTTGATGCAGATCCGGTAAACTGCGATTTTTTTGTTTTACCGTAGGCTATAACTATAACCTCATCTATCTCTGTTAGAGATGCTTTAAGTAGTATTTTGTTGTTGGTGAATCTCTTTACCTGAAAAGCATATGTTTGCATTCCAATATATCTGCACTCAAGGCTATCTCCTTTACTTGCTTTAATTCTAAAATATCCGTCAGCATTACTGTAGGCATATTCTGAATTATTTTTATTTAAAATAGTTACTCCTGGTAACGGACTCTCATCTTCGTGATTTAAAATATATCCGTCAACCAGTTGTTGAGAGTATCCTGACAGATATATTCCAAATAAAAGAACGAGAATAACTGTAATCTTCTTCATTGGTGATATTTTAAGAAAGGGTGAAACAGAACATTTCACCCTCTCAGTTTTTATTATTATTAAGATGTTATAGTTTAACAATCTTGGCTGTTCTTGTGCCATTGTTTGTTGTTACTCTAACAAAGTAGTATCCTTCCGGCATCTTGCTCATATCAATCTGCCATATCTCTTTGGCATCTCCTTTATCAGAGTATACCAGTCTACCAGCTGAGGTAAATAGCTCAACCTTTGTAATAATGTCACTGTCTGTGTTAATGAACAGTATATTATTCTTAACCGGGTTAGGATAAACCTTAACCATATCTGAGTCAGAATAATCTATACCAGAAATTATCTTCTCTACATTAACCGTCTGATAATCGGAGTTCAGTGTTTTACCGTTGCTGTACTGCAACTGAACATAGAACTTATGCGCTCCTTTATCTTTGTACTCATAACTGTACTCTGTTTTATTAACATCATCAATAGTTGATATCTTTTTGTCATTAAGGAATACATTATAAGCCTCAAACAATTTCACATTATTAACCTTCCACGACAACGCAATTACTTTACCTTTCAGCTTTGCTCTAAAGCTCTCAAACTCTGCCGGGTTTACAATATTAACCGCAACATCAGATGATTTATCTGACTTAAGTTCACCATATTTTACTACTGCATAGTATGTATATGAACCTTCGTCAAGATCAGAATCTGTATAGGTTAATGTTTTAATATCGGTTATAGTTGTAAGCTCTTTACCGTTTTCGTAGATAATAACTGCTGTAGGATTTACTGTTGATACAGGAAGCTCCCACTTTAGCTTAACATCATTATCTGTTTTTGTAGCGCTTATTACTGATATAGGTTTAATAGCAGTGTTTTGTGTTATCTCAATTTTTATAGGACAACCAATAACACCTGCCGCAGATATTACAATGCTACCATTTCTCTCAATACCTTTATTAACATCCATGCTAATTTCCACTGTATTTGAGTTCAATAGCTGAGTATCTTTTATATCAAACCAGTTAGATTGTTGCTCGATATCCCAATATACATCGCCATCACCTATTTTGGTAACCTTAATCTGAAGTGTTTTATCAGCTGGGTCAAGTACGTATTTAGTTTTTGCAACCTCTAAACGCATTGGGTTCTCCTGAGGTTTCTCATAGTTAAATATAAACTCATCCCAAAGTGTCTCGCTAAATCGCAGGTAGTTAATAGGATCCAGATATAACTTAGAGTTCTCTGTCTCTACCGATACAGTTTCAGGAATCCATATTCTAAGACCTGTTGTTGTCTCGTTTGCTTTACCTGTTGCACCTGTTGCTACAATTGATTTATTATATATTGTTAAGAACTCACTTGCCTTATCGGTAAGATTTTTTGGTAACCTTTTGTTTTCTGAGATAATCTTAGCGAAGTCTCCAAGATCTTTGTGATCAACATTTCGTTTTGAGTTCCATGCAAGATCTCTTGATGCTTTTATCTCTGCTTTGTACTCATAAAGATTATCTATAAGCAGACCGGCAAACTGATTAAGTGCAGGAATAACCTCCTCACTAAATACCTTAGTGTTTGTAGCAGCCTGAGTAACATCTGCAACATTTGAGTTACCTCCCACGCTATAGCTCTCAACATACTTTTCAACCATATGTTTACAAAGCTTGTCTGGTTCAATCATCGGATTTTCATTAAGTGCCGAGAATTGAGTTACGTAATCCCAGCCATCGCCCGGCTCTGTTTTTTCCGATGCAATAACGTAGTTAGTAAGATCTTTCAGTTGATAAACTGTTTCTGCCTGTCCTAACAGACACAGGTCAAATCCAACAATCTCAAGTTTCTTATTTGTATAGTCATTAAACTCCTTAAGAGCTTTGTCCATATCCCAAAGATTCATATTACCAACAAACGAACGTACTGCAGCTTCCTCACCTCTGAATATTCCGTTTCCGTGATCCCACATTGTAAGAGCATAGTTACGTGCAGGGAACTGCTCTGCTGTCCATCTCATAAACTTACTCAGTACATTCCAGTCAGATAATCTTGGATCAACCCCAAACTGCGTACTTATTCGTTTAGAGATAATTGTGTTATTCTCTCCTTCCGGATCTTTCTCTACATAGTATATACCATCCTTGTCGTCATCGTCAGAATCGTAAAGAACTATGTAGTTAATCATTCCCGGAACCGAACCAAGTACCTCAAGTTCATTAATATCCTCAGCTCCGTCAAGTCCGGTACCATCTTCGTACAGGTATACCATCCATGTCCACGCAGACTCATTATTAAGCGATACGTTAACAATTTTTGGCTGACATTTCTCTGATTCACCAGCTTTACTATACATTGCCGAAACACTGTATGAGTAGAAGTCCGGTTTCAGATTTTCGTCAATATACTCTGTTGTTTCAAACTTATCTAGCTGTGCAATCTCAACATCGTTACGGTATATCTTGTAACCTATACCTTTTCCGTGATTAGGATTTGTAGCTTGCGATTCATCCTCCTCTGTAATAATATTTATATGAGGTCGGTTAGCTGCAATGTAACTCTCCTTTGAGTCCATTACTCTAAGTCTGTCTCCTTCTGAAGCAACAAGGCATAGTCCGTTATTAGGTATATCCTTATTAATCCATGCTTTAACAAGATCTGTAATGTCTATCTCCTGCCATCCGTTACTTCCAAAGTAATATTCAGCCCATACCTTAGAGTCGTCATATACCGGCTTGGTTGAGTAGTCAAAGTCATTCTCATTCCAGTCGTTACTAATTGCATAAACTTTTGATGGTACTGTATTATAATCGTTTGCCATAAATATCTGATGCAGACGAAGTGTAACCTTATCTATCTTATCAGCTGACAAACCGTCGAGGTTAAATTTAAACATACCTACTTCATGGTGTCCTTTAGGTGCGTAGTTTGCAATCCATATCTGATCCTGACTGTATTTACCAGTTTTTGCCGGACCATATGTATCATCACTTGGGAACCTTTTTACTGTTTTCTTCTTAATTGGTTTATCCCATGTAAGTTTTACATTATTATTACTTACACCATCAACTACTGTAGCATCAAGATTATGTACAGGGAACGCCTCTTCAATATCGATAAATATATTATCCGGCATCGACAGATTTGATTCTCCTTTTTTGTACTTAACAAGTATCACATACTCATACTCACCACGCTTCAGGTTCTGATCAACATAGTACAGGTCTGTTATCAAGTCTTTTGCAACTCGTTTACCGTTTCTGTATAATATGTATCCTTCAATAACATTCTTAGGTTTTGCCGGATCCATTGTTGGTGCATCCCATGATACACGAACATCATTATCGTTCTGAATCTCAAGATTAAAGTTTGTAACTGCCGGAGTATATGGAATCTCCTCAATTGTAATATCATCAATTGTAATAGCCTGCATACTCATATAACCATTACTATTGTTTGTGATACTGTGTCTCCACCTCAACTTAATCTTTTTATCACCATATGCCGAAAGATCTACGACCAGCTTCTGGTACTCAAAGCTCTCTTTATCTATAGTAAAGTGATTAAGCTCTGTCCAGTTTGCACCGTTGTCTTCTGAAACCTCAACATATGTAAAGTCATAATTCAACAAACGTTCAACTGGTGTATACTTATTCTTCCATCTAAATGTAAGTCTGTGATTTTTAGGAAGAGTAATTGCCGGTGTTGTAAGCACAGCATCATCTTTTCTGTCAAAGTCACATGTAAGTGAGTGGTCACTCTCATAACCTGATCCGGCAAGTTTCCAGAACTCGTTATTTGTCCATCCCGGAAGAGGGAATACACCATCCTCAAAGTCCTCAACAAATGGGAATGTTTTAATCTCGGTATCTATAGCTTCTGCTGATACCGGAACTGTAATTACTGCATTATCCTTACTTGTAATCTTTAGCGAAGCACTCTTTACTCCTTCGTTATCAGGAATAAATCTTAGTTTAACAGTTGCTCTTTCTCCCTGCTCTATTGCAAATGTTTTTGGAGTCTCCAATCTGAAGTTATCAGAATTATCTCCTTCAATCTCTACAGAGGTTATCTTTAACTGGTTAACACCAATATTTCTAAGTTCTAACTGTTTTATAGGTCGCTGGAACAGACCACACTTATCAAACTTTATCTGTTTTGTAGTTGTGTAGATAATTGGTTGTGTTGGAGCATTCTCTAAACCAAAACGTACTATTGGTTTATCGTTTGTAAGCAGACCTGACTGATCATCATCACTAGGGTTTGGGTTACCATATATACTATGATGTCTTTTGTATTTAGTTACAGCACCTGTTTTATCTTCAAGATAGTAGAACCCTGCGTTACTGTTTTGTATAGCTTTTGCATTTGAGTCAAATCCAATAACCAGATTCTTAGTATTATCATATTCAAAAGCAACCGGTAACTCAATAGCAACCCAGCCCTCAACAGCCGGTACATTAAACTTACCACGATATACCTCTTCCAGTTCTTTATATGGAACCCATCCGTTTGCTGATGACAAATTTTCGAAATCTGTGTTGGCCATATAAACTACTATATCCTCTTCAAATTCCTGAACTCCGTTATAGTAATAGAATATCTGTTTAATTCTTTTACCTGTAAATGTAAATTCAGATTTTTTATAAAGGCTTTGAGAATATGTCATGTACGAAAGATCATCAGTACCACAACTCATTGGTAATGAATTAAGACCTTTCTCTACCTTATCAACTTTACCTATCTGAACAATATTATCGCCCAGTATTGCTGTAAAGTTATATACATCTGATTTTGTTGAGTAAACAACATCGCCAATTGTCTTTTTAACAACAAGTTGCCAAAAATATCTCTGCCCGTTTTTAAGATTTTTTGTCACCTTGTAACTGGCTGAGAATGGCGTATTGTTAAGTACCTTGTCCTTATCCTCGAATTTAGTAGTCTCAGACAGGTAAAGATCTACAGTATAATCACCACTAAAAGTATTCCACTCAAGAGTTGGTTGTAATGCAACTTCGTCCTGAGAATTTAATGGCGATTTCAATTCCGGTTTTGCCGGGTTAACAGTAGCAACAAATTGTTTTACACGAATATTATCAGTATCCAGCGGATCAATAATCTCTAACTTAGCGGTTTTTCTACCTTCTGATGTTGGGCTGGACTTAACTACAAGAGTAAAACTCTCCTGCGGACTGATACTTAACGGAAGATTTGCATTGTGCGAGAACTCTGCCGCATCAGCTCCGGTAATCTTTATATTATCTTTTGTAAGTTGTAATACAGCGTTACCCTCATTCTTAATATCAACCTCAAATGTCTGGCTTTCGCCATTAAGGTTAAAGGCATCAAATTCATGAGCTACACCACCAAGTGCCTTACTAAGAGTCATCTTAGGTTTTAATGCTCCTGCAATAACCGAACCTGTAATATGATCGATACTTATTGCTGCATTATACTCAGCTGCCGTTGTTCCATGAAATGCTACTCTTATTTTCTTACCCGCATGTATCGACAGATCAACACTCTTTTTACCATAATCAGTAGTCAACGTAATTGTTGATAGTTGTTTAAATGAGGTCCCGTCTGTTGTATACTCAACAACAAGAGCATTTGCATTATTGTTGCTTGAAGCATAGAACTCAAGCTTATCACCTGATTTAATATTCAGCTCAGGAGTAATTAATCTTGCCTCCGATGCTTTTAAATATTTTGCTTTAAGAAGTGCTTTTCTGTCAGAGTTGTATCCTGCCGATTTATAATGCATAAAGTTATCGCCAGTTCCATTTATGTTTTCAAGAGTCCACTTATCTCCCGGAGGAAACTGGTCTCCCTCAAAACCTTCAAGCAGAAGTCCTGCCTGATAAACATCAACATTTATGTTTTTCTCGTTATTTGCATTATTATCGTCATTAGCAATTTTACAAACAAAACTCTGACCTATTCCTTTTGAGACCTTATAGTTGAACTCAACAACTTTTTTTTGTCCCGGAACAATGTTATCAATTGTAAGTGAAGTAACCTCTGTACTACCAAGTAACAGACTCACTTTTTTATTGTTAATAGCATTAGCTCCGTTATTCTCTATCTCTGCTGAGAATATAATATTTGAGTGCTCGTAAATAAAACTGTTATTATTTATACTCAGACTATTTATCTTCAGATCATTATCAAGAAGTTCATCAACCAAGAAATCATCAATAGCAATACCTTTTGTTCTTGCACTACTATATCCTTTAAATGCAATAAAGTAATCATCAGTAGATGTCGGAACTATTGTATATGTAATCTTATTGTAATCTGTAGAGTTAATATCCTCTCTAGTAATTATCTTATTAGCTTCAAGTGTTCCTGTTGCAGAACTATTTGCCATATGAACAGATAGTTTTTCTATCTCTGTACCTAATCCTCTTACAAAGAATCTTAACTGGTATTTCTTTCCGCTATGTAATTTTATAGGTGGAGCTATCAACCAGTCGTTCATATCCTTTTTGGTATAAGAGTTGTTTATATTGTATGCATTTCCAGGAGAGTTTGAGTAGTAACTCTCATTCTTCCACATTTTATCATCTCCATTAGCATTCACTACAATCCAACCTAAAAGATTTTTAGAATCTGAATCGTCAAAATTCTCAACATAAGGTACATTTAGCGTTGCTATTGCTATAGTTTTAATCATAATCTTACCAACCTGAGCATTATCTCCTTTTGAGGTTATTACAACTTCAGCACTCTCTTCAAATCCCATATTAGCATCTGCTGCAACTTGTGTTTTTACAGTTACAGATTTACTCTCTCCTATTGGTACCTGAATTTCAGATATTTCAGTATTTGTAGCATTATAAAACTTAACCGGCCATGTTGTTTTTGCGCTACCTAACTCGTAAGTATCTGCTTTAGATCCTTTGTTGGTGATTGTAAAAATATGTTCTACCCAATTACCTGTAGCAGCTTTCTGTATATCAGTTTTCTTCTCTGTTATAAATATATATTCCGGAGCCTCTTTTACAGCAACATTATCTAACAGCCAACCCAAACCAATATACGTACCGTAATTTGCCTCAAAATTTATAATTACTCTTTTACCTTTATATTTTTTAAGATCAAAAAGCGCATGTTGCCATGCATCTTTATCAAACGCAGCAACATCTTTCCAGGCATCAAAACTTTTGACACCAAATGCATTATTATTATACTGGTAGTCATACAGTGGCGTTCCCGTATACACCTCTCCTTCAAGTTCCTCAAAAGAGTTTTCACCAAAAACCTTAACTCTGACCTTGAATTTATCATAACTTCCAATGCTTGCATTATGATCAAACTCTAATACCGGTGCAACTGCATCTTTAAGATCTACAAACGAGTTTAAGGTTACATCATACCCTTCTGATTTTGATGATTTAATATGCAGATAGTTAGATCCGCTATTGCTATTTTCATTTGCGATAACAGCTTCTTCTGTTTCATGAATCCAGTTTCCTATGCCAGACTCCATCTTATCTTTAAATGGGAAGCTATAATTTACATAACTTGTTGTAACAACTCTATGACTATCCTTCTTATCAGAATCGCTATTTGAGGTTACATTAATAGCAGCATCTGTTTTCTCCTGATTTACAACTCCTGCATTAGGAATACTCAGGCTCACATATAGTGTTTTAGATGCCTGCGGATCAAGACTTATACTGTTTACAACCTTATCTGTTCCGTCTTTTACAGTTATAGGATATTTATAGTTTGTGGTTATATTAACAATATCTGCTTTAGCTCCATTGTTACGTATAACTATCGGTAATTTTGATATCTCACCTGCAACAACATTAATCTTGTCTATGTCGCAACTAAGTTTCACCTCATAATCAGGAGCTTTCTCAATAACAATATCGTCAATATATATACCTGTTGATGAATTGGTATAGAATGAAACCATTTGTGACTCTTCACTTGTGTTCATAAAATACAACTCATTATCAACGTAGCTAGTAGAGTAGAAATTGTCCTCAGAGAACAATGCATCTGATGCTTTAATCTGATCAACAGATTCCCCTATATATACTTTTAGTTTTGCTTTTGTATATGATCCGCCTCCTTTTAGCTTAAATTTAATTCTGTATGAAGCATCTTTCTCCAGAAAGAAAGGTTGAGAAAACACCCAATCATTAGATGAGTTATATTTATGATCGAATCTCAGACTATTATTATCAATTGTCCAGAAGTTACTATTCTCATCACTATTATCAATCCTCCATCCAAGAGGTAATTTATCATCCGGAAGTCCGTTAAAATTAAATAAATATACTTTCTTAGGGTTATCTAATGGGGCTATTGCCAATACTTTTAGCTTAATTGTCTTGCTAATATTATTATCTCCCTGAGAGATAATTTTAAAGTCAACATTCTCTTCATGTCCATGATCTATTCCGGAGTTTGGGATAGTGCAATCAAGGTTTATATCAACTTTCTGACCTGCCTGTACAGTAAGTTGTGTTATTTCAGTATTTGATTCTGAATTTAGAGTTTTCCATGTCCAGCCAGACGATGACTGAATCTGAAAATTATAGATATCATTCTCTGCCCCTTTATTTTCTAAAGAGATTGAGAATCTTGCTCTTTTAGATAACTCTTTCTCAAGAACATCTTTAGTTGTTGACGCATCAAACAGATAATCTGCAGGATCTGCAATACTAATATTATCGATAAATGTGTTCTTACTTCCATAATCACTAATACCAATAATCTGAATCTTAACCACATCTTTAGTTAAAGAGTGAGTAAACTCTGTCCAATCTTTTGATGAATGTACATTAAGGCTTATTAGTTCTTTAAATATACTTCCATCTACACTTGTTTTAACTACAATACGTGCAGGACTACTTGTTCTATCCCCATTCCACCAAAAAAATGATAACTGCGGATTTTTATTACTACTTAAATCAAATGCCGGGCTTGTTATTATACCCGAATTATTATTCTTGTAGTCGTAATTGTTAAACATTAGTGCTTTTGCACCAGAATAAGCTTTTCCGGGACCTCTGGTTGTTCCATCATCAATCTCCCATGGTGTACTTGTGGGCGATGTTGATGTCCATCCATTACCAGGAAACGTTGTTTCAAACCCCTCTTGCAAGACCTGAGCATGCATAAATGAGTAAATGAAACAGAATAAACTAAGTAAAAATAATTTCCTCATAACTTTATTCGTTTAATTGCTGTTGTCTTACAGTGTGTATAATTATACAACTCTGCATATTTAATAACTTAAGGTGTCAAAAGTAGGCTAATTGGTAACGAATAATAATAGCCTGTTTTTGGGATTTATCTACTTTAAATACTATTTATATAGCGAATAATAATAACTACACATACTCTTATTTATTAAATGAATACATTTTCAGTTTATTTATAATTGTATAAAAATACACTCCGTTTGACTACAAGAAACATCACCTAAAAAAGGGATTGATATTTAATATACATCATAAAGTATTACTCTGTAAACATTAATGTTTTTATGTTTTAATATAAATAAACAAGTGTGCAAATTACCATACAATATTGATATTCACAATTAAGCTTACGCTCACAATCCACTATTAGTCAACTTTATAAAACAAAAAATAATTCCAATACATTATTAGGCTTGGGTATTCATTTTAAAAATGCTACTTTTGCATGGCTTGCCCCCATAGTTCAAGGGATAGAATAGCAGTTTCCTAAACTGTAGATCCAGGTTCGAGTCCTGGTGGGGGTACAAACTTCTCATTGTTATATTAACTATTCTATTTTTGATAAGATAACACTATCCGTTTGTTAACATTTTGTTTTTTTTGAAAAAAATCACATTAGCTATATCATTTTTTAAATTTATAACCTATATTTATTGGGTGATTATGTTATTATTAATGTTTTAACTTTTTTATTATGAGATTTTTGAAAATTTCTATGATTGCTCTGTTTGCTGTAGCTCTATTTGCTTGTAACAATACTGAAAAGAAAGCTGATAAAGCAGAGACTAAAACAGAGTGTGCTGAGAAGAAGGCTGAGTGCAAAGAGAAAAAAGAGGAGTGCGCAGACAAGAAGGCTGAATGCAAAGGAGATCACGAGCACAAAGCATGTTGTGATAAAGAGAAAGGTGCTGAGAAGAAATGTTGCGACGGAAAGAAAGAAGGTTGCGCAGACAAAAAGGCTGAGTGCAAAGGAGATCACGATCATAAAGCATGTGATAAAGAGAAAGGCGCTGAGAAAAAGTGTTGTGATGGAAAGAAAGAAGATTGTAAAGCTAAAACTGAAGCTGAAAATGCAGAAAAAGCATAACAATTTTATACTATCATAAAATTTTACCCGGTCAATTACTTGTCCGGGTTTTTTATTTCTATATTTTTAGGATTCAAAGAACTACTAATATGAATCTTGATTTATACATTCTGGGAGCGGGCAACGTATGCAGTGCCCTTATTGACGATATAACAAACAGAGACTTTGTTATATGTAATCACAATGTAAGCATTAAGCTAATTGCAAACTCAAGAAAACACATCTATAATAAGAGAGGAATAGGTTTATCTGACCTAAGATTATTCCTTAACAGAAGAGTAATATCAGGGCAAAGTAGCAATATAAACCTTACAGATAATCTTAACAGAAAGCTGGATAATAAGAGTATAATAATAGATGTTACCGCATCTGAAAATACTACAGAAGTGCTTATGTATGGAAAAAAACTGGGATACAACGTAGTACTTGCCAATAAAAAACCACTTGTTAAATCACAAGCAGATTTTAACAATATAACAAAGGGCAATACAGGTTATAGAGCTACAGTAGGAACGAGATTACCAATAATAAGCCAGATAAAGTCAGGAGAGATATACGCAGAGAATATAGAGTATGCATACGGATGTTTTAGTGGCTCTCTTGGATACATTTTTCAAAAAATAAATGAAGGAATACCATTCTCTGAAGCTGTAGAATTTGCCCACAAGAATAAATACACTGAACCAAATCCTAAGGATGATCTATCTGGTTACGATGTTGCCAGAAAGTTATTAATTGTTATGCGCACAATGGGATACAATGCAGAGATGAGTGACATTAACATAACCCCTGTATTTCCTGAGAGTTTTAATAACTATAGTGCCCAAGAGTTTTTAAGCAACTGTAAAGAACTTGACATCTCAATAAAAGAGATGACAGAAGAAGCAAAAAAAGATAGTAAGATTCTTAAATATCTTGCCTGGTATAAGAACGGAAAGTTAAATACAGGCATTACCGCTGTTAAAGCAGATTCCGAGATAGGTAAACAGAAAGGTTCAGAAAAGTTGTTTGTCTATAAACAAAAGAGTGTTGAGACCGAAGATAAGATTGATGCAACAGAAGCTGGTGCCGGACCTGTTGCTACAGCAAAAGACATAGTTGCTGATATAGCTGATATTTTACAACAAGATTAAACCAAAAGTATAATAGTAGTCAAATGTATTAAACTCAATATTATGCAACAATTTAATTACACATGCCCAAAATGTCAGAACAAGACATACAAAGTTGGAGAGATGAGAGCTACAGGCGGATTTCTGTCTAAGGTATTTGATGTACAGACAGAGAAATTTTCATATGTCTGCTGCGAGAGATGTGGTTACACAGAGTTCTACAAAAGATCAACAAGTGGTCTTAGTAATGTTTTTGACTTCTTTTCATAAACATTCTATTATAATTCAAAAAAATACAGAACCCAATATGAGTTCTGTATTTTTTTATCTGAATTTGCACTATACAAATCCGGGACTAAAATCCCATATCAAATTTTTTCCAGTACTTCTCTCCTAACTCCCACCAACGCATCATTGCTGTTCTTGAGAAGTCATTACTATATCTTGTAACAAACTCTTTTGCCTCTTCTGTCTTGCCTTTCTTAATCAGCTTCTTCACATGAGCCTCAATCATAGGCATCTCCATCATTGCTTTATCCTCAAGATCAAGAATATTATTAAGCATCTCCTCTCTTGTATTTTGCCATTTAACTGTAGCTAATCTGTTGGCTCTCCTAAAGAACCAATGCGCAGATCTTTTATCATGCCCTTTTTGTCCCGAATAATTAAAGCTCTCTGGTAGCTTAAGCGATCCTGAGAATATAGGGAATCTAGGACTCTGTGCCGGGTTGTCAAATGAGAACCAAGCTACACCACCAACCTCATCAGGTAACCAATCGCGTAACTGAATAACCTCTGAGTATGAACACCACGAAACAGCAACAGTACGCTGATAATCTGTTGTGTTTGATTTAAGTGTATTCAACAGGTTTCTGGTATCTCTGCTCATCCATGGATTTGCAATTGGACTAAGAACAGTATCTACCTTTACAACATTACCCTCTTTATCCTTTTTCTTCTTTGCTACCATCAAATTACGTGTCATATCATACTCTGTTCCTTCAAATGTAGAACGGTATAACTTCATAACCTCTCTTACATCAACTTTTCTGTCTGGCTCAACAGAGAATGGTAATGATTCTGCATCGTAACTGAATTTCTTTGATGGTGCTAAGGCATTAAGAATAAAATACTCTCTTATCAGGAAATTCTTATCCCAGTTACTGTATGCTTTCCAAAATATAAACGGCTCTTTTCCGTCCCAATACCCCATCTTCTTTGCAACATCAAATACGTTATCAGATGCCATAAAGTAGTCCTCATCTTCAAGGTCTATCTCTCCTACTCTAATAACATTTGCCGATACAGCAACATGTTTGTCCGGGACACGCTGTGCTACCCAAACACCACCTATTTTATCTTTTCCTTCGCCCATTACCTCAAATTGCCACACCTCATTCTTGTCTGCAACTGTAAGGCACTCTGCATAGTCGCCATAACCATGCTTTGTTACAAGCATACCCATTAACTTAATAGCTTCACGAGCAGATGTACATCGTTGTAATGCAATACGCTGAAGCTCCTCTATAAGAAACATCCCTTTTTCGTTCACCAACTCCTTCTTTCCTACAGTGGTGGTCTCTCCTATTGCTAACTGTTTCTCATTTAAACAAGGGTATGCCGTATTCAGATATGCATATGTATGTGCCACCTGATCTATCTCACCCTTAAGCTCCATTCCCGTTCTGTCTTTTGCACTGGATGTAAACATTGTTCCCCAATACACAGGATATTTAACTGTATCAGCATGATCCTTTGCAGGAACTATCTCTAACCATGTACGATAACGTCCATCGCAACTGTGGCTTGTAATAACTGAGCCATCGGTGGTAGCTTTCTTTCCTACCATTATACTTGTACATGACTCTTTCTGATTAAGATACTCTGCCTGCCCAAACACATTGCCAGACATCATAATAAACACTGTTGTTAACAGCAAACTCACTAACTTAATATAATTTCTCATGATTACTCCTTTTACAATGCCAATATACATTAACCATACATTTAATCAATGATAATTATCATGCTATACACAACTTATTAACATTTTGTTATGAAACAGCTATAAACAAAAAAGAACTCTTCTACACACAAGTAACTATTTATGCAAATAATCAACTAACATTAAAACAGATTCAAACACATAAAGCAATATGATATATACACAAAAAGGTAACTAAAGCTATCTTTTAACGTACAACAGTAGAGAAAAATAAATTTATACAGAAAACTAAATAAATAATAGAGTATTATGAAGAATGAATTCATCTGTCCGCACTGTAAAGGTCATCTTGTTGTAGATAGCAACCTTGTATTAAGCATTAAAAGCGAATGGAAAAAAGTTGGTCTGGTATTTCTCAGCCCTGAGCTTGGAGATTATACTCTTAAAATGAATCCGAATTTAGGCTTAAAAGATGGTGAGAAAGTAACTGTATTCTGTCCAATATGCCATGCCGACCTTAAAGCAAAAGGTGTTCACGATGATCTTGCACGACTATTAATGATTGATGAGAAAGGCGAAGAGTGCGAGATACTCTTCTCTGGTATTTTCGGAGAACACTCAACCTATAAAATTTCTGATGCAAAAGTTGAATCTTATGGTACCAAGGCATCAAAATATTTAGACTTCTTTAATTTGAGCAACATGAAATAGATCACACAAAAAAAGCCGAAACAAACGTTTCGGCTTTCTCTTGCTCCCCCTCTAGGACTTGAACCTAGGACCCCCTGATTAACAGTCAGGGTTTTTTGTTGTTTTTACAATCTAACAAAACACAAATACACTGTATTTCTTTATTTTAGCGTTCTTAAGGATTCGGGTTAATTCATATTATTTCATATATTGCGTGCAAATGGCGTGCAAATAATTTTTAGAATTAACATACAGAACATGAGAATATGGCAACTAATGTAAAAATTTCTTTAGACAAAAGACGATCAAAGAAGGACGAAACTTATCCAATTATCCTAAGAATTTCTCACCTCAGAAGTACAATCTCTATTCCTACGGGTTATTACGTCAGAGAAAAAGATTGGGACGAGAAAGGAGCTAAAATCAAGAACTCATACAAAGGAGTTTCCAGCGTAACCAGATTAAATAACTTAATCAGAAAACAGCAAGTTAAAGCTCTTGATATCATCACTCAACTCCAAGACTCTGTAGAGCTAAATAAACTGACCGCAAAACAGATTAAAGAGAGGATTGTGAACAAGGATAGCCAATACACTTTTTATAAGTTCACAGATATGGTTATCCAAGAGTTCAAGGAGTCCAAAAGATTCAGTTACGCAAGCTCAATTAAAGACATGCTGAACGCTGTTAAGAGATTCAAAAATGATGTTGATTTTAAATTCGAGCAACTGGACTACTCTTTTCTAAAAAGCTTCGAAGCTCAACACCGCAATAAAGGCAATTCAATTAATTCGCTTGGTGTGTATATGCGTAATATCCGAGTTATCTACAATCGAGCAATTAAAGAGGGGCACGTTAAACGAGACTTCTACCCATTCAAGGATTATTCAATAAAACGTGAAAAGACCAAGAAGAGAGCCGTTACCAGAGATTTCATAAAATCTATCGAAGATCTTGAACTTACGGAAGGAACTCGTATCTGGCACGCTAGAAATTATTTCCTATTCAGCTTCTATGCTATGGGAATAAACTTCATAGATATGGCATTCCTTAGACCAAATAACTTCTCAAATGGTCGCTTAGAGTATAAGCGACACAAAACCAATAAAGCTTATAGCATAGAGATTACTCAACAGATGAATGGCATCCTGAGCCACTACCTAGAAGGTAAAAACCACGATGAGTATATCTTCCCAATTATCACACGTGTTGGCGATTCTGTTTTAGAGTTTAGAGATATTGCCCAAAGACGCAGAGTGTACAACAAGAAATTAAAAGAGATTGGCGAAATGATAGGAATGGAAACACCATTAACAAGCTACGTAGCCCGACACTCCTGGGCAACTATTGCCAAAAGAAAAGGTGTTCCGGTGGCTGTTATCTCAGAAGGCATGGGACACGAAGATGTTAAAACCACCCAGATATACTTGGATAGCTTCAATAAAGATGTCTTAGATGATTACAACAAACTAATCACACAATAAGCTCACTTATGAAGAGACGAACTCATTGTAATCTGATAAGCACCAATTTGTATATAAATGACTTTGTGCAATAATTTTGTTCAAAAAATACTCTTTTCAAAGAATGTAGAAAAGGAAGATTTTTTTGGATAAAACCCAAAGGGCTTGTTCTTGTTCAAATGTTATTTATATCCTCTTATCTTTGCTTATTCAGACTTCAATTAGTGATCCACCAACAAACCCCTACCTCTCCAATAAGTCCGAAAACCCGACATCACGCCCCCTATTTTTGTTAATGTAACTCAAACAATCTGTTAATCGGTTTGTATCAATTTGTTTATTCAAATCATCCCATATACCCAGAGCGGTAATGTCTTCAAAACCTGAAGTATTGCTGTTTTTATTTCTCAATAACGATAAATCTTTGTTTAACTGTACTATCTGTAACTCGGAAATAATCTCACTGTCAGGGTATCCAAGTGATGTAAGAATCTTGCTACAAAGTACTCTCTGGTCTCTAGTCGGCACATCTGCATTATTCAGCTCTGGATTAAACAAGCTTTCAATTCCTGAGTTACGGAGTGCACCATAAGTGAATGCTGTATTAACAGTTAACACGTTCTTACGTCCCTGAAACGGCATTTTGTTATCAGGAATTTTCAGAACAAAGTTTAATCCATCAATCTGAATCGAACGACTTCCATCCGAATTTAACACCGCAGAAAAACCATTTCTCAACGGGAAAGAGATCTTCTCTGGAATCTGTTCTTGCAAACTGGTTATTTCAACTTTTACAGTTTCCAACTCCTGCTTCTTCTCTGCTAATTCCTTTTCCAGATCACTCCTCTCCTGCTCTGTAATTTCTGGGTCATTCAATTTAGCTTCTAGTTTGGATATATCGCTTTTAATCAAATCCCTATTCTCCTCTTTTCGGGAAACAACTTCACCTAACTTTTCTTTCTGCTCTTTGAGGTCTGTCAAAGTTGCATCCATATCTTTAATCGTAGAGATATTTCCAAACTTAGTAACAATCTTCTCTTTGGCAGAATCACTAACCTCTGAACTACTTGCAATTGTTTTCAATGCTGTATCAAAAGAGTTTTCTGAGGTTATATCAACATTCGATAAGATATTCTCTACAGCTTTCTGATCACTGGTATCTAAGTTTGACTTTGCATAGTTGTGCAATGCCAACATCTGTTTCCAATTTTCCACCCACACTGAAACGCTCTCATCACCTTCGTATGAAGCTATCAATTTACTTAATATTTCCGTCTGAGATTTTCCCTTTGCTACCAACTTCTCCTTAAAAGCAATAACCTCATCACCCTTAGAAATTACACTTTCCTCCTTCACAGCATTACTCAAGACCTCCCTTAAATCAGATTCAGAAACAGCATTACCAATAGATTGCTGCAAAAGCATATAATCTTTAGCTGCATTAAAAGCTTCTTGGCTTCCAGAGTAATTTTTTTCGATAAACTCAGTTAGGTTCACTTCATCAACGATACCTCCATCAAGTTCACTCAGATTACTTTCTAGCTCTATGTCTGCTTTCTGGCGGTCTTTATTCTCTATTCCCTGATGTATTTTTCGTTGATTTTCTCGCTGTTTTGCGTCAGAATTAAGTTGTTCCAAATCTATTTGAGGCAGATTCTCATGAGAATCTGTTGACTCGGACGAGTCAACAGATTTAAGCGCAGCTTCCCCATACTCTGAACGTTCTAGCATCGCTGCATTATACCAGAACGAATTGATATTCACAACATATTAATTTCAAGAAATTTACGGTGCAAGATCATTAAATTCAGCAAATTGCTCACACGATTTTTTATGGTTCTTTAGCGTGATAAGAAAAAAGGATGCAGCGGCTCCAAAGCTCTTCTTGTCTTTTGGTATGCCAATGGATAAAAGCTCCCTTTTTATGTCCACAATCTCCATCTTATTTAAATCTTCATAAGAGTGCTTTATGAAGTGCTTAAATACCATCTTCTGATATTTATTACTCAACGTATCCGGGTTCAACACATTCGACCTCGTTGAATAATCTACTTTAACTATTTTCTTCTGTGAAAATACCGGAAAAGCAAATACAACACTGACAAGTAGTGCAAAAAATAAGAATCTGTTTCTTTGGCGATTTTTCTGATTCATAAGTCTGTAAGTTTATCTGTTTCGGGTTCAAAAACAGGTTATAAATATAAAAGGGCGCGAACCCCTGCAAAACCTCAAAAACCAGAATGCATCGCCAAACGCACGTACAGAATTGAAGTCAACAAAAGAACACACCCTATACGGGTGCGCCTTACACTTCATTTCTTTCTGTACTTTAAAATTGGCGATTTCTCTGACTTAGAAATGATTGCAGCGCAATATTTTATTTAAATCGTTATTTTCTTTATTCCATTCTCATATATTGAGTTTATGTATTAGTAATACAAAACTAATATTTTTTTCATTGAATTTGCAAGTTCAAATCCAATTCTAGTTCAGGTATCCCACACTCAATAATTTCTTGTTGCGTTAAATATGGTGAAGCTATTAAATGTCTACGGTTTGTAAGGTCATAGACACATAACACTCCATAGATATTGAAAAACACCAGTTTACGACCATTCAGATATGATATATCTCTCAGAATCTTCTCTTTTTCAGAATCAATTTCATATGGTAGAAGGTGATGTAGTGATTTAGCTTTCAGGATTTCCGATCTATTAATCAAAATAACAAGTTCTGCCATGTTTTTCCGTGGTATAACCACTCTTATCCATTCATTTATGTTAATGCATTTTCTAAATAATGAGTCTGCTTTTACTGTGTCTCCAATCTCATTAAATAAAAACATAAGACGTTTAATCGAATTATAATCTAAAGGATTTATCTTCAAATAATCTTCACGTTTCTTTATCTCTTTTTCATGTTCCTGTCTATCTTCATAGATATTAGCTAAAAATACAATATCTCTAGCATAAGCTTTTCGAACAGGAAGCATCTCCCAATAATAAACTACACTATCTAAATTTGATATCCCCTTATTATCTATTTTAAGAAAGTCATCCTTTATATATTCATGCTCTTCTATCCCACTACTAATAGTTATTATAGGATTTTCATGATAAATGTATCCAAGCTGATATATAGCCTGCTCTCTATATTTAGAATCCGAACCAATGACCTTTTTATATTTTTTAATTGCTTCATTTACATTTCCTCTAAACACTTCAATTACTGCTAAATAAAAACGAGAAAAATCATCACCAGGCTTTTCTTTCAATATCTCGTTTAATTGTATAGATGCACTTGTAAGAAAACTATCATAAGTACAAGTATCATTTTTTATAGCTAAACTAAATCCTGAGAAAAACTTCATTTTCATCAATAATATTGCATGTTCCCTATTCCTTAACTCATCTAGGTTAATCAAGTCTATATACCTCTGTGCTTCTTCTAGATCTCCACTATAAAATTTCTCGAAACAGACTATTAACTTTGCTAATAGAGATATCGAATAAAGCACATCTTTATCAAAACTTTTACCCTTTTCATAAAAGAATTCCTTAAGTTCAATTCTGCTGGCTTTTATTACTTTTCTAGCTTTGGATGATAAAAACTCAATATATGTCCTCACCTCATTACCACTAATATTTCCCCATAGTACAATCGTTGCGCCTCCTTCCCTTGCCTTTTGTTTAGCAACCTCTCTTTCTTCTTCCATAATATCAACATCAATAGATGCTTCTTTGGTGGTAACAGCGTAACCATACCCCTCCAATATCGGTTTTATGGAGTGTCTTAAATTATTTTCAACTTTAAGAGTATCATCGTCATCATGATATTTATATATAAAAATTTTATTTCCCTTCTTTGTTTTAGTTTCAATGCCCTCTTCATAACTTACTGGATCTTCTTTCCCAACTTGTTCTTTCTTCTCAGCATTATCTGATGTATAAACCAAAATGATAATTATCAAAACGGGAGCGATAAATTCTATTGGTAATAAGATAAACATCTTAAAGAGCTTTTTTTTCCAAAATGGATCAGATATATACTCTTCTTTTTCTTTATAATTATTAGAATTATCTGCACTAAATTCAGCATCAAGAGTTACTATTTTAGTATTCAGCGAAATAGGAACTTCACTTTTATCACCTTTCCCAGCATCTTCTTCTCGCTCATGATTATCATTCTTGAAATCTAATTGCTTTTCTTCCTTTAAGCATTGTGTATTATCAGGCTTCTCTTTTGGCTCTGAGAATTCTTTATCATTAGAGCCTGAATGGCTCTTTGCTTCAACATAATATTCATCCTGTTCTATTTTAGGCTTCAAATCATTCTGATCAATAAGTGGATCAACAAAATCATCATTAAAAATATTTTCATCGTATGTTAAGCCATGTTTTTTATAGATATCGATAATTCTTACTTTGGGTTCTTTAAGAAAACCATCAATACTTATATAGCCAATATAAATAGCAAGTAGATTAAACAGATGTTTATTTGAGGAATAAACCTCAACGCCATTTAATAAAAGCGGTGCTTTTATATAGGGGGTTAGAAAGTCTTCTGAGATTGTTTTTTTTTTCTTTGAAAAATCAAGTACTATGTTTGTTAATCCGTACCTCTCCTTAGAATCTGAATCTTCAATTAACAGCTTTATCTTAACAGTCCTCTTTTCTACTTCTTCGCGTATATGTTCAATTTTTTGAATAACACTTGAATTTATAGGTAGCGTTATAGTTTCATTCTGCTCAGCCGTTTTAAATTTTCTCGTAATCATCAAGAAAAATCTTCTTACTTCCTGTTTTGGTATTATAAAAAGTGGTTTTGCCATTAATTCCAAAAATACAAAAACTTGACACAATAGCAATTCATGATATGGTCGTAAAAATTAAGGCCTAAAATGGATGTAGTGTATTCGGAATCAGATTGGAACTTTGATGTCAAAACAGACATCTCTAGGGATCACATACCTTCAAGCTTCAATGGCTTACCAATCCCTGAAAGAAGGGTGGAAGAAGAGATTGGTTTAGAAGTCATAAACGAAGTTGACGCAATAATAAAAAAAATTCAGGTCATTCTTGAGGCTACTTACGGGAAAGCCCGCAATGAGGAGATTTTTCCCTACCCTGTTCTTGAATTTTACCATAAAGAAAACAAAAATCTTGAACTGCTGTGTTATAGTGATTCTTCTTTAAACGAAAGAAGTAGAATTGATAAAAAGAAGTTTGGTGCTTATAAAGAAAGATGGCATACACCAGGAAATTATCAAATTATCTTTTCTCAACGAGTGCAAAAATTGCTAGAAGATGGTGAGAAAATATTGTAAAGTCCTTTGTAATTGACGTCGTATTTCTAAGAATTTTCTAAGAAGCTACTTTTTGTGCTAAGAAGCCCTTGGGGAGTCTAAGAATCTTTCTAAGAACATCGTCCTAATTCCCTTAATTGCAATCATTATAAACACTTAAAAACATTTAAGACATGATTGAAGTGAAATTAAATTTTAAAGTGACGCGAAGAGAATTAAAAAAAGTCTTCTTGTATGCAATCATTCTAATTCTTGAACTTGTCAGAATTCTAATGTTTTCAATTTAACAATTAATCGGGGAAGGAGATTTCTCCTTCCCATAAAATACAATTCTATTTAATAAACATTTTAAACTTAAAAACTATGGCAATATCCCAAAATTAAACATTGCGAACCCTGATTGATTTTTATATTCTCTCTAACTCATAAAGGTTATCGTAGAGTGTAATAAATGACTGAATAACTAATGCTTGAAGATTATATACATCATCAAACAGGGCGTCCTATGCCTTTTCAAAGGCACTATCTAACGAAAGAAGATAAACAAAAAACTAAGACATTATGAAAGAAACAGAATCAAAGAAGCCTCATTGCATAATGAGCTTTTTCACAAACATGGATAATTCTACCATTTATTGGTTGATCATCCTTGCACTTAAATCAATTGTTGTAGCAATCTGCTGCTACAAAATTTTCACTCAACAGAATTTCTAACAATAAAAACGAAAAGCTATGAATTGGATAAGAAATTTTTTTAGACGTGGTAAAGGTTCATCAAATGTTACCTATGTACCACACTCCAAGTCTTCAGAAGCCGAAAAAAGGTACATCAATACGCTGGATTTAATTTCAGATAACACCTTTGACTTTTCGCAAATAGTGCTTCGCTTGCTGGCAATGTCAGGCAGAAAAGAGTTTCAAAGTTTGAGCTTTGGCAATATTCACGACGCCTACAAAATGAAGAGCTTTGGGGAGTCAGCTCTCAACACCTTAGAAATACTTAAAAGAGACACTATCGAGAAAGAGTTTCAGGTCAGGTTAGAGCTTATTTCCAGCGAAGAGGAATATCACGATCTTACCTCAGAGAACCTAACTGAAGATCAAAGAGAACAGCTCTTAGAGTTCGAGCAAATATTTAAGGATGACTACATAGCCAGGGCAAAGGTGGAGTGCGAAGAGAATTTTGTCAAAGGTGCTACTTCAACCAAAAATATTCTTGAAGCAAACCATAGTCTTCTATCCCAAAAGATTCAAAAAGAAAGAGATGAATGCCTTTTAGCCAATCTCAAAAGTGAACACTTCAAAGAAGTTGCTCAAAGTGAAGTAAAAGACCATTTAATAAGAAAGCTAAAAGAAAACCCAAGTCTTACAAAGAGGCATCTTAACAAAGATGGACAAAAGAGTCTGGATAGCATTAAAAACCTAAGAAACGGACAAGGAAGAGCGAAAGACGCTGGACTAGAAGTTGAACTATCAAAATAATAGATTTATGGAACAGAAAACGAATCAGGAGTTCCCATATGTAAGTGGAACTCAGTTTAAAGACGAGAACGCAAATAAGTATCCCAATAGTATACCAGACATAGTAAAGGATGAGTTAAATCTAGGGCTATGGCTAAGTTGGATTGGCGAGCAATATTATCATTCCTTTGAGGCTAACAAACGAATTAAGAAAGCCTATCATTTCAAAGGACAAACTAGACGAGAAAAGGACGCGCAGGAAAAAAATGATTTCATACAACACCTCCAATCAAAGGCTAACTCTTTACGATTTGCCTCAAAGTTCAAGATCTGGCTCCTATCCTTTGTCGTGATATTTGGAGTATCAGGAGAGTTTTTAATCTATGTATCTATTGCTGAAAATGCTTTTGGATTACTTCCGCCCAAATCGTATTTCTTAGGAATGCTTGCAGTGATGTTCGCAAAATTTGTTCAGGTGGTCTCCATGAAGCACATAAAGATGTGGATTAAAGAGAACAATGTGTTACTCCGTTCAATACAAAAAACGATACTCTTCGTTTTAGTTGGATTAGTTTTTCTTAATGCTATGACACTGGGGATAACTAATTTGAATCAAATCAATCAATCGAATGCTATAGCACGAGTGGAGTACTTATCTTCAAGTATCAGTGAGGCCGAGGGATATGGTGAAGACACTAGCGCATTAGAATCAGAGTTAAGCGCACTACAGGCTGAATTAAATGGTGAAAGTCCATTCATCACCACCGTAAAATTCATTGCAATTGGACTAATCGGTTTGCTGACAATGGCTTGTGGCGCAGTTTTATTTTGTATGGCAGATTTGTACAACGACGCATTGAAACTCAAAAAGAAAATTCAAAAGCAAAAAGACCTTCTGAGCAAGTTACGAGCAGACTTTGAGTACTATTTGACAACCTATGACCAGCTATTATCCATCCAAAAGGAAGTTATCCAACTATATGCACAGAAGGCTTTCCTTGAAAAACTCTTATCCCCAAAACGAACAGATGAGCTGAAAGTAACCACGTCAGAGACAAAATAAAACAATAATAAACTTCAAAAATTAGAGATTATGAAATCAAGATCATTTATTACAGCCTCGTTAGCAATTTTCTTATTCGTATTAATTTCGACGGTAACCGCACAAGACAGAACAACTGTTGTATTTATAGATAAAACCATGAGTGTCGAACAAGACTCCCTGGTGCATGAAAATAATTGCCAGTGGCTTAGAAAAATAGTCAAAGAAAACGTACAAGAAGCTGGAGATAAAATCATTCTATCGTTTATTTTCGAGAACACATCAAGTTTAGCCAATAAGTACGAATTCACATACAGACCACCGAAGCCCCAAACAGGACGGATGAGTTCAAGTGAAGCCCGAATTGTAAAAGTAAAATACGCTAAAAGACTCCGTTCCTATAAAAAGAGATTTAGTAAAAAGATTCTTGATAAAGCATTTTCAAGTTCGCTTACTGGATCAAGTACGGATGTTATCGGTACTATTAAGCTGCTTTCCGATTTCTCAAAAGAAACGCAACAGCCAATCAAGAGCTTCTATTTCAGTGATATGCAGGAGTGCTCCCACTTCAGGGAGTTAGCTTGCGGAAATAGGACTAAAAAAGTAACCACATACAACCAGGCTCAGTTATTGGGAAAAGAAGACTATCAAAGGGTTCAACAACGGTATCAACTAGCAAGAGATTGCCTAAGACAAGTCTCTGAAATCACGGTAATTTTCCCTGCCAAAGAGATGGATACCAACACCTCTTATGCAATCCTGCCTCAATACTGGACTGTACTGTTTAAGTCGTTAGGAGTTAAATCAATTACCTACCGTTAAGCCTCAAAAATATGGATAAAGATCAAATAATTATCGCAAGTAAAAATGATTTGGAGGAGCTCTTTAATGAGCTCCTCTCCAAACTACAGACTCCAATTCCTCAACGCTTTATAACTGAGAAAGAGGCTATGAAGAAATTAAGAATAACAAGTCGTAGTCACCTTTGGAGATTGAGAAGCAGCGGTAAGATAGCATATACCCAAGATAGTGATCATAGGAAAATTATCCTCTACTGCTCCGAGAGCATCGACAAGTATCTGGAAAGTAATTTGAAATCAACATTTTAAACAAACCATTATGGATATAACAAAATATATGTCTGGATATAATCTCGGTTTATTCTTTGCTGACATGGAGGAATTAGATGAGCTTTCGAATCGAATAAGAGAGGTGCTAGAAGCCAACCCTCAATCTGATTATTCTATCGGATTTAGTAAGGGGTACTATAGAGGACGTTCACAACAGAAAATTAAGTCTCGTCACGAAGAACTTTCATCAATCAAAAAGAATAAGAATAGAGAACTAACTCAAGAACTTTAAAATTCAATTTGGCTAAGGAGGGACTCATGGGTTATGTTGCCCCTCCTCTAATTTCTAACACTTATTTTTATGAATTTAATAAATGAAAAAAATCGCGAAAGACTAAGACAGATTGGTTCCCAAGAAAACACCATTGATCACATAGTTGTGGTTAAAATATTTAATCCTTGTGGATCAGGAAGTTGGTTTGTCACAGAGCTACACGAAGATGATATTGCCTTCGGGTACGTAAAACTTCTAGAAAACGAATGGGGCTACTTTAGCATCAAGGAGTTAGAAGATTTACGTTGCCCACCACTCAATTTGCCTTTGGAGGTAGATAAGTACTGTGGAGAAAGAACAATATCAGAACACTGCCCGGAACTGCTTCCAGAAATCAAACGTCGGCAAGAGTTAGCAGAAATGGAGAAAAAGAAGGATTTAGATAAAAATCTGGAACTCTAATTTTTAAATCTTAAAACAAATTTCAATGAATAATAAAGCCCTTTATGATTATTTAAGGTCTCTGAATCTTTTGGATAACGGAACAGATGAAGAGATTGCAAAAGCCACAATACAGTTCCGCAGAGAGCAAAACAGAGCCAGGATACAAAGATTCCGCAATAAACACTTCAGATGTGAAGTCTTTATGACAAAGGATGAGCACAGTCTGTTATACGATGAATCTAAGAAACACGGTCTAAAGCTCGGACGATTCATTAAGTTAAGTGCAATATCTTACGTACAAAAGGAGTATATAGTTCCAGATACCAATCGGTTAAACAACTTAGAACTTGGTATTAGAAAGATTGGAAACAATGTAAATCAGCTTGTCAGATTTACACACGCTAAAGGCTTATCAGAATCTACCTTGTCTCAAATTCAGAAACACCTAAATGAACTGGAAGACAGGATCAGTACGGCTCTCCAACAGCCATTAAATTTAAATGATTTTCTGAGAAAATTGCTTAAAGAGAATCCTGAATATGCCACCACTCTACAATCAATAATCAATGAGTGTCGGATATGATTATAAAAAGTCATAGCCACCGTCACAAAAGGTTTCGTGATCTTATCTCGTATATCATGTCAGATAGTGGCAGATACGAAATGGATAATACATTTCAGATTTTTCACAATCTCCGTTCAACGGATAAAGAGAGCATCATCAAGGAATTTTCTGATAACTTCCAGTTCAAAAGTAAGCGTAAAAATTCCGTGGTTTTATGTCATGAAATATTAAGCTTCTCTTCTAAAGATCGCTCTAAAATAGATCTAAATATTTTGGAAGATATTTCCAGAAAATTCATTGAACTCAGGGGTGACAATGCTTTGTGTTATGCACAACCACACTTAAGCGAGAATCTTCATATCCATTTTTGCTTTTCGAGTAATGGCTACAAAAGTGCTAAATCAATCAGGTTGTCTAAGTCTCAATTCAAGCAAATCAGGCTAGATATGGAGCAGTATCAACGGGAACGATATCCTGAATTATCCAACTCAATAGTTTATCTGGATAAGTGGCAAAAGAATGTGGCTCTGGAAAAAGAGAAGGTTTCAGAGAAAGAGTTTCAGGTTAAAAAGCGAACCGGAAAATCTTCAGAAAAAGAGCAAGTTCGGAAACTTGTTCATGATTGTTTCACTCAATCCAGTAGTCGTGATGATTTCTTCAAACGACTTATTACAGAAGGATTAGAACTCTACAAATACAGAGACAAGGTAAACGGTCTTTTGTGGCAAAAGAGGCGGTATCGCTTCAAATCTCTCAACATATCCCAAGAGCAGCTTAAAAGTCTTCAAAAAGGTGCCAAAAGGATGGATGAATTAACCGCAATAATGAAGCGGAGAAAAGATAAAACAAGAAACTTAGAACGATAAAATTATGCTTTGGAATATAATAAGATGGTTGTTTGGATTATCAAACAACAAAAAGGTACATGGAAATGCAGAGTTTCTACGAGGAACAGCTCGTAGAAGATTATTGAATAAAAGAAATTCAGGACTTGTAATTGATGGAGTCAGAAGATTGGATTTACGAAAGTCATTTACCCACATAGCCATAACAGCACCTACAGGCTCCGGTAAGACCTCGGCATATATCCTTCCAAACATTCTGAACATGACCAAATATTCATTCGCTGTAACCGATCCGGCGGGCGAAATACTGGCTACCTGTAAAGGGTATTTAGAGAAGAAAGGATATGACATAAAAGTGTTAAATTTTACAGATATCGTAAATTCTGACACCTACAATCCTTTAGTTCGCACCATAACGCACTCTGATACACGTAAGATTGCAGATTTACTGATAGATACTGCAAACAATAATAATCAAGGAGATTCTTTCTGGACGGATTCAGCGAAATTAATCGTTAATCTGGTAATCAGAGCGGTAAAGCAACTACCTATTGAGCAACAAACTTTAGGTGAGGTTTATAGAGTCCTCAATCTGTTTGGTCATAATCAGGATGAGGTTAACCAGCTAATGGTTGAGTGCTTAGATAATGATAGTTTTGAAGAGTTTAAATCATTTCTGTCTCAGGATGAAAAGGTTATAAACTCCATTTTATCAACAAGTAAGAGTTCGATGTCTGTCTTTTCTGATCCAGAGATAAGAGAAATAACAAGCAGTGACAGCATCGGTTTTGAGCAAATCAGAGAACGCAAAACAGCGCTGTTCATAATTATTGCAGAGAACGAGGTTCGCTATGCTCGATTCATATTAAATATTTTTTATACACAACTATTTGGCTTCTGCATGAAACTGGCTGAAAAAAATAAGCCATATCTGCCCATGTTTGTCTTTCTCGATGAATTTGCGAACATAGGCAAAATCAATGATTTCAGCCTACTAATCACCACTTTACGTAAGCGCAAAGTGAGTCTATCAATCATTCTTCAGGATATTATGCAGCTAGAAAACCTATATGGGCAAGCGGATGCTTCAGTTATCTTGAACGGAGGATGTGCCAGTAAGATATTCTTTCCTGGACTCAGTCATAAAACCTGTGAGGATTTATCCAGAACACTAGGAACACAAACGGTAAAATATGAAGAACCCGGACTTACTGGCAGTAATTCAAATAGGATGCGTGAGATGGGTGTTCCACTAATGAGACCAGAGGAAATAGCCACAATGAAAAGTTCTCAGGCAATATTCGTTCATTCCAATCTTAAACCTGTACTCATTAAGAAGGTAAAACCGTGGTTTAAGAATCGTAAGTTGAAACGTCGTGCCAAACTCTAAAATGATTCAGATATGTTGTTTAAGATACTATCCATCATTTTAGTTGTGATTGTTTTCAGAAAAATAATCCAATGGCTATTCGGAAAAGATGCAAGCGTAATAAAATTCCTAGGAGAGTTATTCACGCTTATTGGAAAATTAATCGGCTCTATTCTTTCATTGGCATGGAAGATAATCCGGTTTCTTTTTCAGTTGCTGATCTATAAGAAAAAATGAAATTTTTTCGAAAGGGGGTAAATGCAAATAGGGGGAGCATCCCCATTTGCCAAGTTGCATTGTTACTGGAAACGGTTTACCGTGTACATAACAATGCATACTTGCTATTGCTGCCCAATTAAATTTATAAATAATAACTGAAACCATAAATAGACTATTAGTTTGTTTTATTACTTTTACCGTCTCCTGTATATAAGGAGTTAGGAATGCCCACAAAAATCTTCTATAAGGTTGTAGAATCATAGTTTGTGGCATAAACTTCCTACGTGCAAAAACATAAAGAGCAAACTGAATGACAAATAAAAAACTATCCTTATCGTGGTTGGAGGGCTTCTTAATGGATGCCTGTGATATATTGAGGGGAAATATGGATGCCTCTGAATTCAAAGAATATATCTTCGGGATGCTATTCTTGAAGCGTCTTAGCGATAAATTTGAGGAAGATAGAAAGAAGCGAGAGAAGAAACTTAAAGACGAAGGAAAGTCTGAAGCTCAAATTAAAAGTTCACTGGAGAAAAAGAGTGCATATGAATATTTCGTACCAATAGAAGCGCGGTGGGAAAATGTAAAGCACCTTAAGAAAGATATTGGTGATGAGCTAAACAAAATACTTGCATCTTTAGAAGATGAGAATCCTGACAAGCTAGGAGGAGTTCTTAAGAGCGTCGACTTTAACCGTACGATTGGAAAGAATAAGAAATCAATTCCAGACGAGCGATTGGTTAAATTTATCCTTCACTTCAATAAGGTTGAACTACGAAATGAGAACTTTGAGTTCCCTGATATTTTGGGAGCTGCTTATGAGTACCTAATTAAATACTTCGCAGATAGCGCAGGTAAAAAAGGAGGAGAATTCTATACTCCTAACGAAGTTGTAAAACTGTTGGTGCAAGTATTGGAACCAGCTGAGGATGCAGAAGTATATGACCCAGCTTGTGGTTCTGGAGGTATGCTTATCGAAACTAAGAATTATGTAGAAGCACGCTATGGAGATGCTAATAGTCTTTCTTTCTTCGGTCAGGAATTAAGTGGAACCACTTGGTCACTTTGTAAGATGAATATGTTGTTTCATGATATTTATGATTCAGATATATTGCAGGGAGATACGCTTATAGACCCACAGCATAAGTACGGTGGAGAGCTTAAACGATACGATATTGTAATCGCAAACCCTCCATTTTCTGCCAACTACGACAAAATCACAAACTTCCGTGATCGCTTCAACTACTGGATGCCAGAAAAAAAGAAGGCTGATTTCATGTTTGTTCAGCACATGGTTAGTGTTCTCAAAAATGATGGTCGAATGGCGGTTGTTATGCCTCATGGAGTTCTTTTCCGAGGAGGAGAAGAACGAAGTGTGCGTAAGCACCTAGTAGACAGTAACGGAAAGACTGTTCTAGAAGCAGTAATCGGTCTACCTCCAGGGTTGTTCTATGGTACTGGAATCCCTGCTAGTATCTTGGTGATTAATAAAAAGGATGCGGATAAACGAAACGAAGTATTGTTTATCAATGCAGACCGTGAATTTAAGGATGGAAAGAATCAAAATAAACTTCGCCCTGAGGATATTACTAAAGTCAGTTATATCTACCGTAAAAAACTAGAGGTTAATAAATACTCTAGGTTGGTTACAAAGGAGGAGCTAGAAAAGGAAGATTATAACTTCAATATCCGAAGATATGTTGATAATGCACCAGATGCTGAACCTCAGGATGTGAAGGCTCACCTAAAAGGAGGAATTCCGACCGATGAGATTAATGCTCTGGATTCTTATTTTGACAATTACAAAGGTTTAAAGGCAGAACTCTTTGATGATTCTACAAATTGCTACGGAAACTTTAAAGAAAGCATTGAAGATAAAAATCAACTTAAAGAATTAGTTGCTAATTCAAAGGGAGTTGAGGCAAAACATAACGAATACGAGCAACAAATAAATGCCTGGTGGAATGAGAATCTTCCGAAACTTAAGGCTCTACCAAAGAAAAAGAATGTCTTTGAATTATTTCGAGCATTCTCATCAAGTATTGCCCAAGAGTTCAGTAGTCTCGGGATTCTAGATATCTACAAGAGCCGTGGAGCATTCTCTGCCTATTGGGACAGCATCGAGACAGACCTAAAATCTGTGGCAGCAAGTGGCTGGAATGCGGAACTAATACCTGACGAAAATATTTTGCAATCTCAATTTCCTGAGGTTTTAGAAGAACTTAAAGAAAAAGAAAGCCGTCGTGATGAGATTGAAGCAATGATCAAAGAAGTGAATGAACTAGAGGAAGATGAATACAACGAAGAAGATTATGAGGTATTCCCCAAAGTTGTGCTTAAGGAACTAAAAGCTCAATTGAAGTCATACAACGGCGAAGCGAAAACCATAGCTAAAGAAATCAAAAACCTAAATATTCGTATCAAAGCCAATGATAACGATGCCAACTTGATTAATGAGCGTGAAGAACTACTCAGAAAACAAGAGGAATATAAGTCTTTGGCTCAGGAGTTAAAGTATAAATTACAAAAGCATACTGACCTAGAGAAAGAGGTATCAGACTGTCGCAAGATTATTAAAGAAATCAAAGAAGAAAAAGACCAGCTTGTACTCAAGGCGCGTGAGAAAATCACCCCAGAGAAGGCGGGGATTCTTATCCTTGATAGATGGCAAGATACACTTGGCTCAACTGTAATGGACTATGTAAATAGTTATCAACGAGAATTACAAGCTAAGCTAGAAATTTTGTGGGATAAATATACTGTTGATCTAGGACAGATTCTTTCAGACAGAGAAGAAAAAACAGAGTTATTGAATCAATTTTTAACAGAGTTAGGATATGAATAATAGTTTGGTTAAAGAACGCTTTTCCCTTCCTGAGGCATGGAATATGACTTTATTAGAAGATGTTACCTCTCAAATCATTGATGGTACACATCACACCCCAACATATACTGACTTTGGGGTGCCATTCCTTCGAGTAACAGATATTCAGTCAAAAGAATTAGATATTACAAAATTAAAGTTCGTGTCAGAAAAGGAACATCAAATTCTTAAAAAGCGATGTTTTCCAAAAAAAGGAGATTTGTTGCTTTCTAAAAATGGAACAATCGGAATCCCAAAAGTTGTTGATTGGGATTGGGAGTTTTCCGTTTTCGTAAGTCTGGCATTAATTAAGCCAATCCCCAAAAGAGTAGATGTTAATTTCTTAGCTCATTTTCTTAAATCAGACCTCACTAGATGGCAGGTTTTACGCCGTGCCAAACAAGGTACAGTTTCAAATTTACATCTTGAAGAAATCAGAGAATTTGAAATTCCTGACCTTGAATTAAGTCATCAGAAAATAGTCGCAAAAATCCTAACAACCTGCGACGAAGTAATTGAAAACACAGAAAAGACAATTGCTAAATACAAAGCTATCAGGCAAGGAATGATGCAAGATCTCTTTACAAGAGGGATTGATATTAAGACCGGAAAACTACGCTCTAAATATCAGGATGCTCCTGAGTTATATCATAATTCAGGACTCGGCTGGATTCCGAAAGAGTGGTGTGAAAAAAAGTTATTTGAATGTGGTGATATTATTAGTGGAGGAACTCCTTCAAGGGAAATAAATGAGTATTGGGTAGATGGAGAAATTCCCTGGGCAACACCTTCTGATATAACTAAAAATGAAGATATTGAACTTTTGGATACAAAAGAAAAAATTTCCCCAAAAGGCTTATATAATTCAAGTGCTAAATTACTCCCCACAGGTAGTCTTTTAATGACCTCCAGAGCGACACTAGCTGAAATCAAAATAAATACGATTGAGACCACTACCAACCAGGGGTTTAAGTCTATCGTATGCAATAAAAAAACGAATAACTGGTTTTTATACTATTTTATGAAATATTCTAAAACCAGATATGAAAGTTTTGGTATTGGAACAACATTCCTAGAGGTAAATAAAAAAGATACAGATAATTTCTTAATTAAAAGACCAAGTCTAAAAGAGCAAGAAGTAATTGGTGAAAGGTTAAAGTTAATTGATGAGAAGATTAAAAAAGAAACGATTACTCTAGCTAAGCAAAAAAGTATTAAACAAGGCTTAATGCAAGATTTATTAACTGGTAAAGTGGAAGTAGAAATAAAAGAAGTAGAAAAAATTATCGTGTAACACCCTACAATATGGCAGAATATATAAACGTTGAAAAACCCTTCTTAGAGAAATTACGAGAACTTAATTGGCAAATCATTGACCATGGAGCACATGGAATCCCTGGCGATCCAGCCAAAAGCCTCCGTTCTAACTTCCGAGAAGTAACGCTTAAAGAAACTTTTAAGGATGCAGTTAAGGGGATAAATAAAACTCCATCTGGAGATACTTGGCTTACAGATGATCAATTGGAAGCTCTTTATCGTGAAGTAATTGCTATTGAAAAACAACATATAACTCTTTTGGAGGCCAACAAGGCTGTATTTGAACTTCTCCAAACAGGAACTACTGTAGAAGAAAATACACTTACTGGAGAAAAGAATCCTAAGGTAAGATTCATCGATTATAAAGATTGGGGAAATAACGATTTTGTTGCCATCAATCAGTTCCGTATCGATACACCTCATGCGGCACGAAAACAAATCATTCCTGATATTGTCTGCTTTGTTAATGGTCTGCCGTTTATAGTTGTGGAATGTAAAGACATAGATGTAAGTGAGCCTCTTTCTGCCGCTTTTGATCAAGTTAAACGTTATTCCAACCTCCGTGATGATGATTTCGGTGTTAAAGAAGGAGAAGAACGACTTTTTCACTACAACATGATTTCAATCCTTACTCATGGAGAAGAAGCTCGTGTTGGAACAATCAGCTCAGAATTTGAGCATTATTTGAACTGGAAGGATATCTTCCCTGAGGAATACAAGGTGATTGATATTCCGCGTTTCAATCCCAAAACAGACGAAAAAGACCCGGCTGTCATTCAGGAGATAATGATCCGAGGATTGCTAAATAAAGAAATCCTTATTGATGTACTTCGTCACTTTACTCTCTTTATGGAGGTAAAGGCTGGAGTTGAGGTAAAAATCATCTGTCGTTACCAACAATACCGAGCAGTTGGTAAAATCATGAAACGCTTGCTTGACGGAGAGACTGCTATCGAACGTTCTGGAGTTGTCTGGCACACCCAAGGTTCAGGAAAATCATTGACCATGGTTTTCTTGGTTCGCTGTATGCGTTCACATGACGAACTGAAGGCATTCAAAATAATGGTTGTTAGTGACCGTAATGATTTGGAAGAACAGCTCTACAACACCATGAAGTTGAGTGGAGAGACAATCGGAGTAGTCTCTAAACGTCGTGAGTTAAGGTCAAAACTGAGCAATGACTCATCTGACCTACATATGGTCATGATGCACAAATTCCTTCACGAAGAACTTAAACACTCGAAGGCTTTGATGAAAGCCTATAACGAAGAAGGTCGAGTTCCTAAGTTTGAGCCTTTTGAAAAAGTCAACCAGTCGGATAAAGTACTAATACTAATTGATGAGGCACACCGCACTCAGGGTGGAGATATGGGAGATAATCTTTTTGAAGCTTTCCCAAATGGAGCCAAGATTGCCTTCACTGGTACACCTCTATTGACCAAACGCCACAAAATCAAAACGCATGAACGTTTTGGTGATAGTGACTTTATTGATACTTACAAGGTTAAAGAAGCCGTTCGTGACGGTGCGACCTTGGATATCATCTATATGGGAAGAACAAGCAAAGATTCTATTTCTGATACAGATGCTTTTGCTCAGGAGTTTGAGGATGAATTCCGAGAAAGAACTACTGAGGAAAAAGAAGAAATCCAGAAAAGATACGGTTCAATGCAAGCTTATTTGGAAAACATGGATAGGCTACGCAAAATTGCTAACGATATTGTTAATCACTATGTAGATAATATCCTTCCAAATGGTTTTAAGGCTCAGGTTGTAGCAAGCTCAATTGTTGCTGCTGCTCGATATGAAAACCTTATCAAACAAGCTTTGAACTCTCGTTTGAATGAAGAGAAACTAAAAGCTGAACCAGATGAGGACATCATCAAAATGCTGGAGTTTATCGATGTTTGTACAGTCGTTACCAAGCAGGATAACAACGAAGCAGGATATATTAGCATGGCTCGTGAGAAGGCTCACAAAATGAATGCTGTTGAGAATTTCAAAAAAGATTTTGACTTGGAGAAACCAGAAACAGGAATTGCCTTCTTGTGTGTTTGTGACCGCCTATTAACGGGATTCGATGCGCCAATTGAACAGGTGATGTATCTGGATAAGAGTCTCCGTGAACATGACCTTCTCCAAACAATCGCCCGTGTAAACAGAACCAAGAAGGATAAAACACATGGTTTGATTGTCGATTACTATGGAGTAGCAAATCATCTTAAAGATGCCTTGGCTATTTATGCTACAGAAGATGAGGCTGAGCTAAAAGAGTTTCTGGAGAACTTCAAGGATATCAACAAAGAAATTCCTGTACTTGAAGCACGTTATAACCGCCTTCTTCAACTATTTATTGATAATGGCGTAATTGAAATCGAGGATTTCGTTCAGCAAAAAATTGATGACGACACCAAAGAGTACAATATTGCTGAAACGATTGTGGAGCTTGCTGGAGAGGTACGAATCCGAGCTCAATTTGATACATACCTAAAAGCATTTTTTGATAGCCTTGATCTGCTGTTTAATGTATCTGAGGCTAAACAATACTGGATTCCTGCAAAGCGATTTGGTTACTTGTTGATGCGTATCCGTAACCGATACAAGGATGCCACTATGGACTTGAAATGGGCTAAACCTAAGGTTCGAAAGATGATTGATAAGTATCTTGCATCAGAAGGTATTGATAGCAAAGTTGCTCCAGTAAGTCTATTTTCGGATGATTTCAAAAAGGAACTAGACAAAAATAGAACATCAAAATCAAAAGCTTCTGAGATGGAGCATGCTATTAGGAAACATATCAAAGTAGAATTTGATAAAGACCCTGGTATGTATACTCGATTTACAGATCGAATGAATCAAATCCTAGAGCGTTACAAAGGTAATTGGGACATGATTCTAGAAGAGTTAACTAAGCTGAAAGATGACATTGACGAAGGGCGTAAAAAAGACAAAGAAGATGGTCTTAATAATCAAGAAATGCCATTCTACGATATAATTTTACTAAACGCATTCAAGGAGAATGAACCGACTGATGCAGAAAAAGAGATTACCAAAAATCTTGTAATTTCTATTGTTGAAGAATTGCAAAATACGATTGATAAGCCGAACTTCTGGAAAAAGAAAAACCTTATCCGAGCACTAGAATCAGAGATTGATGACATCCTTGAATTCAGCGAATGCGATAAGATAATTTCTTCACACCAAAAGATTACTAAAGAGATTTTGACCCTTGCAGAGAAGCGTCAGCAAGACCTTACTGATAATAGTTAAAATGGAAGGTGTTGAATTAAATATAAAGAAAAGTAAGAGGAAAACTCTTAGTATTTACATTGAACGGGACGGGACTATTACGGTTCTTGCTCCCGATCATTTGTCTGATGCCAAGATTGACGAGGCAATAAAATCGAAGGAATATTTGATTTACAAGTATCAAGCTCAGTGGATTCAGTTGAATGACAACAAGATAAAGCGAGAATATGTTAATGGGCAATCCTTCTTGTATCTTGGTAGAAACTATCGCTTGGAACTTGTAGAAGAGCAGGATATACCTTTGAAACTTAAAGGTGGATTTTTCCTACTTAGAAAAAAGGATGTCAACAAAGCCAAAGAGCATTTCATCCAGTTCTATAAGGATAAGATAAAGAAGAAACTGACCGATAGAGTTAAGTATTATCAAGGGTATTTGGGTGTAAGCCCCTCAGGTGTATTTGTCATGGAATTGCAGAATCGTTGGGCTTCCTGCACATCCCAGGGAAGAATTAACTTTCATTGGAAATGTGCCATGGCTCCAGTAGATGTTCTTGATTACATCGTTGTGCATGAATTAACGCACCTCATTCACAAAAATCATAGTGACGAGTTTTGGAATGAAATTGATAAAGTGATGCCAAAATATCAACGTCATGTTGACTGGTTAAAGCTGAACGGGGCTAGTATGGATGTGTAAATATTTTGTTGAATAGAACATATGTGTTAAGAAATACTTCCAAACTTTATACAAGCCGCAACTCGCAGCTTTTTTCTTAACCCCAATTTTCATGAACGAGAAACAAAACTCTATATCAAAACCAACACAAAAAAACACACAAGAACGTATTCTAAGCGTTATCAATAAGCCTTATAAAGATAAATACACAAACGGTATAAGCATTCAGGGAGAATACCTTAAAGAGTTTGGTTTTGAGCTAGGGGATAAGGTCTCTGTTCAATTATCTAAAAACCGAATATTGATTCAAAAAATTATAGATGCAATAGAAAAATAGTATACCCATAACCTTTATGTGGTTATTTTTAACTATTTTTTGGAAACTAAATTTATATTTTTATGAAACAAATAATATTAATCTGTGCTTTGTTAATGGCTTTAACTGTAAATGCTCAAAACAAAAAGCATCGCCAAGAAATTCATTGTAAGCATTTCTATGGAGGATATCCTTATGGCACTCCAAAAACTAATGATTTAATCATTAGAGATATCTACGCACTAAGTAATAACGATAACACAAAACTTGCCGATTGGGTCTGCTATAGACTTGATAGGGAAATTATTTCCGGCGCAAAAAAGAAAAGAAACTGGAAAAAAGATCCTTGGCTAAGGAAAGATGAAACATTAGAACCAAATCCAAATCACGGGGATTATAAAGATGCGCATGCTATTATTAAAGTAGATAGAGGACATCAAGCTCCACTAGCTTCATTTGATGGCTCAAAGTACTGGTATGAAACCAACTACTTTTCAAATATCACTCCTCAAAAGTCTGACTTAAACCAAGGAGTCTGGGTAAAGCTAGAGAATAAAGTTAGGAATATGGTTGAGAAATACGGTCAAGTGTACGTTATGACAGGAACTCTTTATGAGAGAGGAATGGAAAAGCTTCCTAATGCAGATGAAGAGCACACAGTACCTAGTGGTTACTGGAAAATTATTCTGTATGTAAAAGATGGTTCTGTTAAATCAACAGCCTTCATATTTGATCAAAACACTCCTAGAAATGCTAAGATTTTAAGTGGACTAGTCTCTATTGATGAAGTTGAGAGGCGTTCAAATTTAGACTTCTTATGGATGCTTCCTAAAAGCAAGGAATTCAAAATAGAAAACAGCATTCATAAGCAATGGGCAATAAAAAATTTCGGAAATTAATTTTCGTTGAATTTACATTATGTGCTACAACACATATCACCAGCCGAGCACCTATTCATAGGTGTTCGGCTTTTTCTTTATTAACCTAAATTACATGAAGCTCCCTGATCTTATCCAACAATTCAAACGCTATAGCCTCCATGAAAGAGCAATGACGGCCTATAACTACAGAGCGATAGTCAGGAATGTCTGTTCTCTAATGGATTATGCCAAAACAGAAAATGTAAAGAAGATTGATGAAGGGATTATCAGGACATTCCTCTCGGATATGTCAGAGCAACGGGCTTGGGCACCAAAAACCTATCGAACCTTCCTCCAGAACCTAACAACATTTTTCAAATGGTGTCAGCTTACCGGAGTTATAAAAAAGAATCCTACAGAGAATATACAGAAGCCCAAGCTCCCAAGGCGATTACCAAGAACGCTGACCAAGGACAAAGCTTTGCTCATTTTAGTTCATACCTCAACTTATCCCTGGCGATATCATCTGGAACAGGTAAGAAACGAAACAATTATAGCGACATTTCTGCTAACAGGACTTCGACTAAAGGAGCTAATCAACCTCAAAGTGTATGATGTTAATTTATCCAATAATGAATTGCTGGTCTCCGAAGGGAAGGGGGGAAAAGACAGAATCATACCGATCCACCCGCGACTTGTTATCATACTTCGCAATTACTTTCAGGAATTGAAGAAGCACAGAAAGAAACAATCTACTTATCTTTTCACAGGCGTTCACTCAGATAAACCGCTAGCAAGCAAAAATATTCAAGAGATCTGTCGCAAGGTTTCTAACGCTTCGGGGATTAAGTTTACGCCTCATATGCTTCGACATACCTTTGCCCGACTTTCGATTGATGCAGACCTGAATCTGTACAAACTGAAGGAAATCATGGGGCATAATCATGTTAGCACCACTCAGGTTTACCTTTCGGTTTCGACAGAGAGTATTAAGAAGAGTTTCAATTCCTTGTCGCTTCTTTAAAGCTGCATTGGGTGCTTGATAATTTGATCTTGAAGATGAGATTTCGTAGCAGATAAGTAGATAGTTGTCGTTTTGATATCAGAATGCCCAAGCATCTTTGAAAGGGCATAAAGATTACATCCTCCTTCAAGCATCATAGTCGCGAACGTGTGGCGTAAAATGTGCGGATAGAAGTAGATACCACTTTTTTCTCTAAGTCGAACCACGAGCCTTTTAATGACGTTCTCGCCCATTCTGGAATCCTGCCTCATGGCAGTAAAGAAATACGGGCACATTTTTTTAAGCCTTCTTCGATCTTTCAGATAATCCTCCAAATAAATTATGAGTCCGGGATGAAGGGGGACTACTCGATCCTTTCCTCCCTTCCCACATTTCACAAAAATAGATTTGCTCTCAAAATCCATGTCAGTGACCTTAAGGTTCCTTAATTCTTCTTTCCGCAATCCACTGTAAATAAAGGTTGCGAGAATCGCTACAGACCTTGTTCTTTCAAACTTGTAATTGTATGGATAATTCTTTGCCCAATCCATCAATGTGACTACTTGATCTTTACTTAAGTTCTTTGGTATTTGTGCAGGAATTTTGGGCTTGGGGATATCTTTAACAGTGTTTTTCTCAATCAATTCCTGACCAACGCACCAGTCCAGAAATAAGCTCATAGACTGTAGATGGAGGCGCACGGTCTTGGGCGACCAGTTCTTTTCAAGTTTTCCACAAATTATCCACTCTTCGTAGACGAGCCTAGTGATATCCTGCACTCTTTCGATTTGTGTGTGGCGGATGAATTGATTGAAATCACATTTCATCCATTTGATGGTTTGTTGGGAATTGCCTTTGAACACGATGCAATATTGGCAAAAACGGTGATGTAAATTTTGTACTTCGGACATGAGTCAGTGGTCTAACGGTAAAGCAATGCGGCCGCTGAGTCACAAAAAAAGACTGTCTTAAATCGCTTTAAGACAGTCATACTCTTTCAAAATGGTCGGGATAGCAGGACTCG
>DKJY01000079.1 GCA_002454955.1 Bacteroidales bacterium UBA6680 | reverse complement strand
GGATGATTATAAATGCGAGTTTCATCTGACATTTGAAAACAAAAAATAAACAGATAAAAAGGACAGGAGAGAAGAATATTCACACACTAGAAGATTATAAATGTAAGTATCATCAGGTAAATAATAATATTAAGTATGAAAAAGTATGTAAGAAAACAGGAAACCCTAAATAATAATAACCTGCAGAGTGAAAGAGATCAGGTATGTTTTGTAGATAACAGACCAGAGGCTATTGCTCAGCGCAAACTGCAGGATGAAGTAAATAAAAGTAATGTTGTTAGCAGAATAAGGAGTGTACAGAACTCTGTAAATAGTAATAGAGTGTCGCAATTAATGAGATCTCATCAATCAACACAAGCATCACTTAATCAACGCCAACCGCAACAACAACGCCAGCCGCAACAACAACAATTTAATCAATTACTTTATCTTACTTTAGAGCAAAGAATTCGTCGACAGCGGGAACAAAATACACCAGAGCGCCTTGAGGCAAAACTAAGATTGCAACAAATGCTAAAAGATATTAATTCCATAACTAATTCAAATGATGTAGTATATCTTAATCAAAGGCTTGACTATTTTACTGGTTTATTTAATATTTATTGTGGGCACGATCCGATATTAGGAGTCAACTTTTCAATTATTGGTAGGGATATAGAAAATAGAATTGAAGTATTGATAACTAACCAACAACATAATAATAACGCCGATGAAGAAGAGCATAAAATTAATGAAGATATACCAAATAATAATATTCTGAATCTGAATATAGCACCTGAGAATATGCAACAACAACCTCCTCAGCAACAACAGCAACAACAAAATGAGGAAAACTTTGAAGAGGCTAAAGAAAATGTGCAGGAAATCAATATTCAATCATTAAATGTTCATAGCAATCAAAAGAACAATAATAACCAATAACTAAACAGATTAACAAAGAGTTTGAAATTGTAGAGGAGTGTACAGACAGTTATAATAGTGATGACAAAACACAAATCTGATAGCAAATAAAGGAGTGTTTCTTGATGGCATGAGGCATATTTTAATATTTCTGGAATAAGCAGAAACCATTGTAATAATTTTATAGCACAACTAAAAAGCAGGCATATACTCTGGTTTTTTCAATACACAAAACAATACTTACGTTTAACTGTTATTTATGTTAAACTATTCCTTATTAAATTGAATAAGATTAACCATAACTATCGTAACGGTAAAAACTGTATACACTGCAAAGGCAAAGAGTGTAAAAGAGTCTTTTGTATTTTTAGATACACAAAATTAAGAAATCTGCTATCAAAAATTAGTTTGATAAGGCATTAATAAATAGCCCGTTAAATTGATAGTATTGCCCCATAAAAAAAACAAATCTATAACATATAAAAACTATTAACTACTTTATGGGCTAACAAAATAGCTTATAAATAAATTAAATTATTTATAGGGGCATTATGATTTACTTATGATCTGTTCTGCTTAAATAAGAGAGCATTAACATATATCTAAACTGTAAATAATTTATAGATCGGAGCTATATCAATTATTTATGGTTATTCTGCTGTAACCTCTTTTATACAAAAATAGAACCTTAACTATTGACTTTGTGTTTTTTTAGCTGTAACTTATTGGTACAATAATATAAATCAGATATATAAATGACCCAAGGCATTAGAAAAACATCAATAGCACACAAACTGGATTATGCCAGAAATGTAATAGACATTATTAGTAAGGCCGATATACTTAACCTGCTGAATAATTATGGTTTTACAGCCCAAAAGGTAGAGGGATTAGAGGATAACCTTAAGGAAGTATATAAGTGTATAGAGAATCAGAACGCCAGACGTAACGATATGCACAATGCAAACAAAATATTTACCAATACACGTCTTAAACTGGTAGAGAGAGTAAAACAGGATATTACATTATGCAAGATTGCATTTATGTATCAATCAGAAAGCAAAAGATTTATTCCGGTAAACCTTAAGAGTAGCCCTTATGCCGACTGGTACTCAGAAAGTGTGCGCTTTTATAACTGGATTCTGGAAAAACCAGAGGTTATGACTATAGTTAAGGAGTACAATATGTCGGCAGAGAATATAAACACTATACTCAAAGAGTTTAAGAGACTAAAAGAACTGAACGACCAGAGGGTACGAAGCAAGCAGTTCTCGATGAAAGCAACAGACGATAGAGACAAGGTACTTAACCACCTAATAAAGAATTGTCGTAAAGCAGTAGCGCTGGCAAAACTCAGTCTGGGTAATGATCATGCACTAATAAAGAAGCTTAAGGTTTAATATAGAGCGATATCTATTATGATAAAATTGTAACTGTAAAGATAAATACTTAACTTAATATAGTTAGCTATTACTGATTTAATAAGAATATATTATGAAGAAATACAGTACAGTAGATAAAGCAAAAGATATAAATAGTGTTACAAATAGTAATATTTCGTTTGTAGATAATAGACCAGAGGCTGTATATCAAAAAAAATTGAAGAGTATAGCGGAGAGTAGTAATCTGGTACAAGAACAGAGAAAATTACAACGTACAGTTGATAATGTTGTTCAAAGAGCCGGAACACGCGAAGAGATGGGATTGGGAGATAACGACCCTCATATTGTTGATATCAATGACTTTGAAGAGGAGGTGAATTTATATCAGAATGAAAATATGCCTCAAGTTAATATGCAAAATGAGATATTAGCACAGAATGAAGAGTTTCAGATGCAGGGACAACCACAAATAGATATGCAGGGATTAGGATTTCAGATATTCGGACAGCAAGAGGAAAATCTACATCAGATTCAAGCAGGAGGAGGTAAAAAGAAAAAGAAGAAGAAAAAAAAGAAGGTTAACAGGAAGCGAAAACATAATGATGATTATGAAAATGAGTATATCATGGATAGCGATGTTAAGAAACAAGTTGATGCTCATGAATACATTTTGCAAGATCAAGAACAGCATGGTATTGAGTTTGAAAATGATAACTTGATACTGAACCAGGATATTAACCAGCAACAACAAGATAATAATGTGGAAGAGGAGAAGGAAGATGTGCACAACTTTGAAGCAGAGGACGATTTAGGCGCATTGACTTTTGATCTTGATAATCTGGTTATTGATGACCATTTAATAAATCGTAATATTGTACCCCCAAAGAAAAAGAAAGTTGTTAAGACCGAAGAAAATAGTGAGTATGAGGAGTATAGCTCTTATGAGCCTGACAGAGTAGAGTCAGACAATAATGACTATGAAAATGATGGCTTTTATAATAGCGATGAGGTGTTTGAGTATGAACAGGGAGACTGGAATTAATATAGTAAATAATTATTTACCCGAACAGTTACCTTAACCGTAAACAGAGATATCTCTGTCTTTACCATAAACATTGACTTTGGGCATGCTCTGCCTGTTTAGAATATGTCTTTGTAGTAATATATTTGTTTTTAAATAATTAAAATATATCTTTAGTAGGTCAAGAAATCGTTAATTTTATGGATGATGACCTTCTGAAGCTGCTCGATATCTATCCGCGTAGAGAGAAAAGATATCTTATTCCTGCACTCCAAACCGTACAGGATAAATTAGGATATATCAGTAAAAACAGTGTAACAGCAATTAGTAAATACCTTGATATACCTCCATCGGCGGTATATAGTGTAGCCAGTTTTTATAACCAGTTCTGGTTTCAACCACGCGGAAAAAATCATATAAGAGTATGTAACGGTACAAGCTGTCATATAAGGAAAAATGCTATGCTTATTGATTTTCTGGAGAAGAACTATAACCTTAGTCCATCTTCGGTTACAAAAGATACTAAGTTTAGTCTTGAGCTTGTTCCTTGCTTAGGAGGATGTGCTCATGGCCCGGTGGTAAGTATTAACAATGAGTACTTTGCAGAGGTGGATGTCGATTTTTTAAAGAAAAAACTCACTGAAATTGATTAACCATGTCTATTATTGATACCGACTATATAAAAGAGGCTCTTAGTAAAGCAACGCAGGTTGATAATAAGGAGAATAACTCTGCCGAATTCATAGATAAACATAAATTTGTTTCGCGTATTAAGGTTAAAAAGCCACATATTGGTGTAGAGTTCTCTTCATCGTCAATTATTGCGGGAGCTCATAAAATATACGATACAATAGTTGAGTACATAGATGAAAGAGAGGCCGATGCACAGGTATTTAAGTGCGGATCTGTAATGCTTACATCATCAGATGTTATTATATCTGTACAGATGCCGGGTAAGTGCCGTCTGTTTTTTGAATCGGTTAAACCATATGATGTAAATCTGATTCTTGATGCTGTACTAAACAATTTTGTGCCAGAAACAAACCTGTTGGGGCAGTATATTGTTAGCGATCTGGAACCATGGTTTGGTGTTCCGTCTCTTTCTGAACACGAATTCTTTAAAGGGCAACAACGCGAACTTATAGATAAGGCAGGATTTATAGACCCTGAGAGTATTACAGAATATGTTGCAGAAGGAGGATATGCATCGTTTCTTAGAACTATATCGTTCAGCAGGCCAGAGGATGTTTACCGTGTAATAATGGAGAGTGGGCTAAGAGGTCGTGGTGGTGGAGGATATCCCACATATAAAAAGTGGAAGGCTATTGCAGAAACCGATGCTCCTGTAAAATATCTGATATGTAATGCCGATGAGAGCGATCCGGGAGCCTTTATGGACAGAGCTCTTATAGAGAATAATCCGCATAGCTTGCTAGAGGGTATTGCAATAACAGCATATGCAAATAATATAAACAATGTAATTATATATATACGTAATGCCTACTCGTTGGCAGTAGAGCGTTTACAGAAAGCAATTAATGATGCCTACTCAAACGGAGTATTCGGGTTTGATATATTCTATAGCGGGTATAATATAAATGTGCAGATGGTGCTTGGTGCCGGAGCATATGTTTGTGGCGAAGAGACTGCGCTTATACAGAGTGTAACCGGAAACAGGGCAATGCCTCAGGTGCGTCCGCCGTTTCCTGTAACAAATGGTTATAACGGTGCCCCAACATTAGTGCATAATTGCGAAACACTTGCAAATGTAGCGCTGATAATTGATAAAGGAGTAGACTGGTACAGAGGCATATCTCCTGAAAAAGCGAGTACAGGAACAAAGTTATTCTCGGTGTGTGGCGATTCAGTATATACAGGTGTTGTAGAGGTTCCGTTTGGTACTGTTCTTCAGGATATGGTTACAAACATACTGGGAGGTATGTCAGAAGAGGGTAAACTTAAAGCCGTACAGCTTGGTGGTCCTGCCGGAGGAATATTAGATCCTGATAGTAAAAAGATTATGCTTGATTATGAGGATCTCAGATACCTTAACGGAGATTTAGGATCGGGCGGAATTACACTTCTATCAGAGGATGTGTGTCTTATAGATCTTGTTAAATACCATATGAGTTTTATAAAGAGCGAGAGCTGCGGAAAGTGTATACCATGCAGAGAGGGTTCAAGACAGATATACAGAGTACTTAGTGAGATAACGCGCAAACCAGACAGGGACGATAAACAATCTACATTAGAGAGATTTAAAGGTATAATACAGCTTGAGAATCTGGCAAAGGTTATGCAAAGTACATCGTTATGTGGTTTGGGTAAAACAGCAGCAACCCCTGTGCTAAGTACCCTTAAGTGGTTCAGAAAAGAGTATGAAGAACATATATTTGAGAGATCGTGCCCGTCAGGTACATGCGTTGGATTACGCACATATGTAATTGATATTGATATGTGTACCGGATGTGGAGCTTGTCTTAAAAGGTGTAAGTATAAGGCAATTATAGGATCACCAAAACTACCATACTATATTGTTGAGGATAGGTGTGTAGGGTGTGGAGCATGTTTTAATGTATGTAAGTTTAGCGCTGTAAAAGTTAAGTAGATAATGAGTACTGTCAGGTTAGATATAGATAACAGAATTATTGAGGTAGAGAAGGGACAAACCATTCTTGAGGTTCTTAATGAGTGCGGAATTAATGTTCCAACACTCTGTTACATGAAAAAATATAGTCCGCAGGGAGCATGCCGTTTATGTGTTGTTGAGGTAGAGGGAGAACAGGATCTTATACCCTCATGCTCTCATATTGCAGAGGATGGAATGAAGGTAAAAACGCACTCTGCAAGAGTATTGCAGGCTCGTAGAGTACTTGTACAGATGCTTCTGGCTAATCACCCGGACGATTGTCTGTACTGCGAGAAGAATAAAAAGTGTGAACTTCAGAGTCTGGCAGAGAGCCTTGGTGTGCTTGAACGCAGAAACCGTAAACCATTTACAAGTAAAAAGCTTGATCTGTCCAGCCCATCAATAGTTCACGATCCTGATAAGTGTGTTTTATGTGGCAGATGTGTAAGGGTATGCGAAACAGAGATGCTTGTGTCGGCAGTAAACTTTACATCAAGAGGAGACAGAACACAGGTTGAGGCACCATTTAGTGCCGGGCTTAACTTCTCAGACTGTATACATTGCGGGTTATGTATAAGAATGTGCCCAACAGCATCGTTACGTGATAAAAACAGAGTGAATGATATAATAGAGGCGCTAAACAATCAGGATAGCAGAGTAATAATAAACTACTCTCCGGCAGTGGCGTACACAATAGCTCACTATTTTAATATAAGAAACAAACGTGAAGCCTTTGGGTTATTAAACAGCTCACTCAGGAATATTGGCTTCTACCGTGTATTTGATGGTACAGCAGGTATAGATCTGTCTATGTGGCGTATTGCATCAGAACTAAAAGAGAGGATAGATAATGGCGAAGGGTTACCTCTCATAAGTACACTATGTCCGTCATGGACAAAGTATGCAGAGAGTTTTCATCCTAACCTTAAGCAGAATATGTCTGTTACATCGTCAGGGCAGCAGATATTAGGAAAACTTATAAAGCGTGATTTTGCACGACACAACAATATAAATTCTGAGAATATTGTAAACGTATCTGTACAGACATGTACATCAGGAAAGTATCTTGCAGATAAACCACAGATGACTACATCCGGAATTCATGATATTGATATTGTTATTACTACACGAGAACTTGTGCAGATGATTCAACTTTTCGGTATAGATCTTGATAAGAGTAGTGTTAGTAATGCCGATACGCCTTTTAACACAAAATCTACATCGGCAATGTTGTCGAATGTTGTTGGAGGAACCACAGAGGGTATTCTAAGAACACTATACTACCTTATATCCGGAGAGGATTTTAAGGGCGATAAGATGATAGATTTTAAGCAATCTGATGGATATAAAATACATGAGATAAAGATTGCTGATAGCAGGTTTAAGGTGGCGATAGTAAATGGATTAAAATATTTTGAGCTGATGCTGAAAGAGATTGATATCTCAGAGCTGCTGTTTATAGAGATTACTGTTTGCGAGAACGGATGTGTAAATGGCGGAGGGCAGCCGCTATCGCTTGATGAGAAGATATGCAAGAGTATCTCACGTGAGTTTATGAAGATAGATGAGAACGATGTGATATCGGTATCGTACAAGAATCCTGAGATACAACCCTATATAAAGAGTGATGAGTAGTGTAGAAAGATTTTGGCTATGGATGAGTTTGGAAAAATAGAAGAGAAGTTGGTATTTACCATTAAGGAGCTTTGCAGAGTATGTTACACATGCGTAAGAGAGTGTCCGGCCAAGGCTATTAAGATTGCTAATGGGCAGGCTGAGGTTATAGAGGACAGATGCATTGCTTGTGGTAACTGTGTAAAGGTGTGTAGTCAGAATGCAAAGCAGTTCAGAGATGAACGTGCCGATGTAAAAGAGATACTAAAGAGAGAGAAGAAGGTTGTGGCAATTGTAGCGCCAAGCTTTCCGGCTGAATTTATGGAGCTTGAAGACCACAGAGTATTAGTTGGTATGGTTAGAGCGTTTGGCTTTTACAGAGTATGTGAGGTGGGCTTTGGAGCCGATCTTGTTGCAGCCAAATATAAGGAGCTGTATAGTTCAGATTTGCCAATGAAATATATATCATCAGATTGCCCGGCAATAGTAAAGTATGTAGAGATGTATCATCCGGAGCTTACAGATAATCTTGCGCCATATGTATCGCCAATAGTTGCTATGGCACGTGTTGTTCGTAAACATCATGGCGATGATACAAAGATTATATTTATAGGACCATGTGTTGCCAAGAAGAATGAGTCTGACGAGATTGATGCTGTTATTACATTTAAAGAGCTCAGAGCCATGCTTAATATGCAGAATATCAATCCTGATAAGGTCTCTCCATCAGAGTTTGATTTGCCACGTGCAGGAAGAGGTGCTATATTTCCAATAACCAGAGGGCTTATGCAGACAGTACAGATACAGGATGATTTCTCTGATGGTAATCTTATTGTGGCAGAGGGTAGGCTAAACTTTCAGGAGGCTCTGAATGAGTTTGAGAACGGATTATTGAATGACCAACATCTGGAACTACTCTGTTGCGAAGGGTGTATAATGGGACCCGGTATATCATCGGGAGGTAAACGTTTTGCCAGACGTGCATATGTGAGTAACTATGTAAAAAAGAAGCTATCAGAAGAGGAGGTAGAGATATGGAAACAGCAGTTTGAGATATATAGCTCTATAGATCTGTCAAGATCATTTAAAAGTAACGATATGCGAAGCCCTATTCCAAAGCGCGATAGGATTGACGAAACCCTTAAAGAGATGGGTAAGGTTGAACCAAAAGATCATCTTAATTGTGGGGCTTGTGGTTACTATACATGTGAGAAACATGCAATAGCTATTGTTGAAGGGCTTGCTGAGGTAGAGATGTGTTTACCATATGCACTTGAACAGCTACACACAATGGTTGAGGATCTGGCAGAGACAAACACAAAGCTGGCATCAATGAAACAGGCTCTTAAACAGTCGGAGAAACTTGCACACATGGGGCAATTATCGGCAGGTATTGCACATGAGCTAAATAATCCGTTGGGTGTGGTTACCATGTATGCAAGTATACTTCTTGATGAAACAGGTGAAGATAATCCTGTATACGGCGACCTGAAACTTATTGTTGAGCAGGTAGACAGATGCAGGAATATTGTTGGAGGTCTTCTGAATTTTGCCAGAAAGAATCAGGTTCAGCTTGCCGACTGTAGTGCTGTAGATCTTGTAAATAAGAGTGTGAAATCTACTATTCTGCCAGAAGGTATAGAGTGTTCTATAAAGAACGATCTTAGAGATGCATCAATAAGAATTGATGAAGAGCAGATGATACAGGCGTTATCTAATATTCTGAAGAATGGTGTAGAGGCAATGCCTGATGGAGGAAAACTTTCTGTTGAACTTGTGGAAGATAATGAGTATATTATATTTGAAATATCTGATACAGGTATGGGGATACCAGAAGATATGCAATCGAAGATATTTGAGCCGTTTTTTACAACAAAAGGTATCGGAAAGGGTACCGGCCTGGGACTTGCAACAACTTATGGAATAATTAAGATGCACAAAGGGAAAATAGAGGTTTATTCAAATACAAATGCAGAAAAAGGCAGTACAGGAACCACCTTTACTGTTTTTCTGCCAAAAACTTTAACATCATGACAAATAATAATATTGATCTGTTAATTGTTGATGACGACAGGGATATTTTGTTTCAGAGCAGGATATTCTTTGAGAAAGCCGGTTATAATGTTGTTACCGCTGAATCGCAGCATGAGGCACAAAAGTATCTGGAGACAGAGAAACCTGATGCGGCAATATTCGATCTTATGATGGAGAATGACGATAGTGGGTTTATTCTGAGTTATCTGCTAAAGAGAAAATATCCGGATGTTCCGGTAATAATTCTTACAGCTGTGGCTTCAGAAACCGGGGTAGCTTTTAGTTTAGGTAGCCCTTCTGAGAGGGAGTGGATAAAAGCCGATGCATATTTTGAGAAGGGTGCCGATTTAGGTGCAATTGATAACCAGATAAGGAATTTTTTAGAAAAAACATAGATATAATTACCGATGAGGCAGATAATGGTCTCAGCTTGTAACAGGTATTAGGAGTAGTATCTGTTTAGAGTAAGGTTTAATTTATTATAGTTGTATGAACAGGATTAAGATATTGGTGGTTGACGACGAGTTTGGGATAAGAGCCGGTATTGAGCGGATTTTAAAGAATCATACCATAAGTTATCCGTTTCTTGAAGATGACATAGATTTTGAGGTACTTATTGCTGAGACAGGAGAGCAGGCAGTAGAGGTTATTGATGATAGTATACCGGAGATAATACTGCTTGATAATAAACTGCCAGGCATTCAGGGGGTAGAAGTGCTTAAGTATGTAAATGCAAAGTATCCTGATATATTGGTTATGATGATTACCTCATACGCATCGCTTGATCTGGCAGTTGAGGCAACATATCGCGGAGCATGGGATTTTGTTCCTAAACCATTTACACCGCAAGAGCTTAAAGCATCAATAGAGAATGCAGCAAAACATCTGTATCTGAAACGTATGACCTCTAAATTACATCAGGATGGCAAACAGATACGTTTTCAGTTTCTTTCAGTTCTGTCGCATGAGCTTAAATCGCCGATAAATGCTGTTGAGGGATATCTTAAGATGATTCAGAACCGGGATCTTGGCGATAATCTGGATGATTATAATGAGGTTGTTGAGCGTTCTTTGGTTCGTATTAATGGTATGCGTACGCTTATATTAGATCTGCTTGATCTAACAAAGATTGAGACAGGTAGTAAGATGCGTAAGTTAGAGAATGTAGCTATAAAGGAGTTGTTTGCTGAGGCTGTAGATACAATTACACCATATGCAATACAAAAAGATATAACTATTGGCATTGAACATGATGATGATATGGTTGTTTTTGCTGACAAAGAGGAGCTTCTTATAATCCTTAACAATCTTATGTCTAATGCTGTAAAGTATAATAAAACAGGCGGAGAGGTATGGCTTAGAGCCTCATGTGTTAATGAATCGTGGCGCTTGCAGGTTGAGGATACCGGTGTAGGAATGACAAAGGAGGAGCAGAAAAAGCTGTTTGGAGAGTTTGTACGTTTTAAGAATCCTAAAGCAGAGGGTGTAAATGGTAGCGGTCTGGGATTATCGATAGTTAAAAAGATGGTAGAGTTTTATAGTGGTGGAATAGAGGTGCATAGTGAGCCTGATGATGGGACTGTGTTTACAATTGTCTTTCCAAAAGCTTGTCAGGAATAAATAATTGTTATTTTTGTAACAGTGATAGTTGTAGTTTATTATAATTAAGTTAGGCATGAATTTACCGGAAAGGACTATTGAGAGGTTAAGTGAATACAGAAGAAGTTTATTGAATTGGTTATCGTCAGGTAGTACACATATCTTTTCGCATGAATTAGCAAAACTTCATAATATTACGCCTGTTCAGGTTCGTAGAGATATTATGCTTATTGGGTATTCCAGCGTAAAGAAGAAGGGATACGATGTTAAGGATCTGATAACAGAGATAGGCAAGATAATTGATTCAGAAGAGGGGCTTAATGTTGCTGTTCTTGGTATGGGAAATCTTGGGCGTGCCGTAACTACATATTTCAACGGTAAACGATCAAAGATGCGCATTGTAGCAACATTTGATGTTGATCCTACAAAGATTGGTCGTGTTATATCAGGCGTAAACTGCTATCATATTAATGATCTTAAGAAGATAATAGGGGAGAAGAATATTAGTATTGGTGTTATTACAACTCCAACCGATACTGCTAATAATATTGCAGAAGATCTTGTTGTAGCCGGTATTAAAGGGATTATGAACTTTACAACAATACCGCTTAATGTATCATCAAATGTATATTTAGAGGAGTACGATATGATTACATCGCTTGAGAAGGTGGCATATTTTGTAAAGAAGCATAACTCAAATGTGAGATAAATATGCAGGTACATTACAGCTTGGACAACTTGAATATAAGCAATAGTGTTGTAACTGTTGGATCTTTTGATGGTGTTCATTTCGGACATGCTGTAATAATTAATCGTATTAATGAGCTTGCGCGAAAAATGGGAGGACAGAGTGTTGTGTTTACGTTCTATCCACATCCGCGTAAGGTATTGTATCCGGAATCAAAAGGTAAGGATCTGAAGATGATTACTACAATAGAGGAGAAGATTCCTCTGTTAGAGAAGTTGGGGTTAGATCATCTTGTGGTTGCTCCGTTTACGCATAGTTTCTCAGAACTTACATCAACAGAGTTTGTAAGACAGATTCTGATAAAGAGACTAAACTCAATATGTGTTGTTGTTGGGTTTAATCATTTCTTTGGACATAATAGAACCGGAGATTTTTCGCTTTTGCATCTGCTTGGCGATGAGTTGGGGTTTAAGGTAGAGGAGATACCAGAGCAGGATGTACAGAATGAGACTGTGAGCTCAACAACAATCAGAAAATCACTTGAGCAGGGCAGGATAGGGCGTGTAAATGCCTACCTTGATCATTTCTATTTTATATATTCAAATATTAAAAGCGAGGAGATACCAACAGATTGGTTTAGTCAATCCAGAGCACACTTCTCTGTTGATGATGATGATAAATTACTGCCTCCATATGGTATATATGCAGTAACTGTATGTTGTAATAGCTCAAGATACAGAGCTATGGCATGGCGTGATGCTAAGTCTGAGAGCAGATTTTTTCTGGAATTTGTAGACGATATTGTATCTTGTACAGAAGAGAAGATATCTGTGATTTTTCACAAGAAGTTGTATGTATCAAATGGTGTAGAGCCTGATGCTGTTGTTAAGCGTTTAAAAAAGAGTTATCAGATTGTTTCTGAGCTGATATATTAGTTTATTAAATACAGACAACCGGGATTTTAGTTATCCATCATAATGTACTATCGTATATAGTAAAATTCAATATATAGTGCTGATAAAAGGTATATTAATAAAATTTGTATAACACATATTTTATGATGGGTTTTATTGGCTTTCTTGCATTACCTTTTTTATATTTGTCTCCTCATATAATGAGAGGAAAGAATTATTAATAGGGAGGTAGCCTGTAAGTTGAAGAAACATATTGAGGCACATAATGTTGAGAGATCATTTGTTGTTTGGATGACTGGATATAGTTCGAGCGGTAAGACTACTATTGCTACAGGATTAAATATAAGGTTATCTGAAGTAGGGGTGTTGAGCGAGGTTCTCGATGGCGATGTAGTAAGAAGAGATATATCAAATGATCTCGGGTTTTCTCATACCGATAGGATTGAGAATATCAGACGTGTTGCCAATGTTGCAGCAGATAAACTTGATAAAGGAAAGATTGTAATTGTTAGTCTTATAAGTCCTTATACAGAGGGCAGACTATTGGCTAAAGAGATATGTGGAGATGACAGGTTTATTGAGACCTTTATTAGTTCGCCTCTTGATGTGTGTGAAAGCCGTGATGTAAAAGATCTTTATAAGAAGGCCCGAAGGGGTATGGTAAAGAACTTTACAGGTATAAGTGATATTTATCAGGAACCTAAAGACCCGGATATTATAATTCCGACCAATACTTTAACGGAGAAAGAGAGTATTGGTTTGCTTTTTAACTATGTTATGGAGAGGTTAAAAAGTGTAAGATAGTAGTTTAAGGAACCTGTTTTTTTGAGATTAAAATTTGGATCGATATATGAAGAAATATAATTTGAACCACCTGAGAGAACTAGAGGCAGAGTCAATCTATGTTATGAGAGAGGTTGCTGCTCAGTTTGAGAATCCAGTAATGCTTTTTTCGGGAGGAAAAGACTCTATTGTAATGTTTTTTCTTGCACGCAAGGCTTTCTTCCCTTCACGTATACCATTTACTATGTTACATATTGATACAGGTCACAACTTTCCTGAGACCCTGGAGTATCGTGACTGGTTAATGAAGGAGTATGATGCGCGTTTAGAGGTAAAGTATGTTCAGGACTCTATTAATAGTGGAAAAGCAGTTGAGGAGAAAGGATTTAATGCCAGTAGAAATCTGTTACAAACAGTTACCTTACTTGATGCTTTAGAGTCGCTAAAGGTTGATGCTGCTATTGGTGGAGGAAGACGTGATGAGGAGAAGGCCAGAGCTAAAGAGCGCTTCTTTTCACATAGAGATGAGTTTGGTCAGTGGGATCCTAAGAATCAGCGCCCTGAGTTATGGAATATATTCAATGGTAAGAAGAATATGGGAGAGCATTTTAGAGTATTCCCAATTAGTAACTGGACTGAGATGGATGTATGGCAATATATTTATATGGAGAATATCCCTATACCTAATCTTTATTTTACACATAAAAGAGAGGTGTTTAACAGAGATGGTGTGTGGTTGGCAAATAGTCCGTATATTAATCTTAAACCTACAGAGGATATTGAGATGCGTGAGGTTCGTTGCCGTACCATTGGAGATATGACATGTACCGGAGTAACTTTATCGCAAGCAGATTCACTTGAGGATATTATTCAGGAGGTAGCAGCATCAAGAGTTACCGAGCGTGGAGGTCGTGCAGATGATAAACGTTCTGAAGCAGCTATGGAGGACAGAAAGAAAGAGGGATATTTCTAAAAATTACTGAAAAACAGACCTATGGAATTAAATAACGATATTGTAGTTAAACAGGAATATAGCGGAAAAGATACAGGGTATCTTGATATGGAGCTTTTACGATTTACCACCGCAGGTAGTGTTGATGATGGTAAGAGTACCCTTATTGGTCGTTTGCTTTATGATTCTAAAGCAATATTTGAAGATCAGATGGATGCTATTGAGCAGGCCAGTTTGAGAAAAGGAGATGAGCATGTAAACCTTGCATTACTTACTGATGGATTAAGAGCAGAGAGAGAACAAGGGATAACAATTGATGTTGCGTACAGGTATTTTGCAACACCAAAACGTAAATTTATTATTGCAGATACTCCGGGACATATTCAGTATACCAGGAATATGGTAACAGGAGCCTCTACAGCAAATGCAGCTGTAATACTTGTAGATGCGCGTAATGGCGTAGTTGAGCAGACTATAAGACATACATATATTGCCTCATTATTGCAAATTCCTCATATTATTATATGTGTAAACAAGATGGATCTTGTTGACCACAGCGAAGAGGCATTCAATAATATTGTTAAGGATTTTGGAGCATTCTCAGAAAAACTTGATTGTAAGGATGTACGATTTGTTCCTATAAGTGCCTTAAATGGAGATAATGTAGTAGACAGATCAAGGAATATGGATTGGTATGATGGTCCAACTCTGATATATCTATTGGAGAATCTCTATATTGCAAATGATCATAATCTTACTAATGCACGTTTCCCTGTGCAATATGTTGTTCGTCCGCAATCTAATGATTATCCTGATTATAGAGGTTATGCAGGTCGTGTAGCTGGTGGTGTATTTAAGAAAGATGAGAAGGTAATGGTTCTTCCATCGGGATTTACATCTGAGATAGATGCTATAGATCTTCTGGGAACAGAATTAGAAGAGGCATATCCTCCGCAATCTGTTACTATCACTCTAAAGGATGATATTGATATCAGTAGGGGAGATATGATTGTTAGAGAGGATGATGTGCCTAATGTTGATCAGGATATTGACCTTATGGTATGCTGGCTAAATGAACGTCCTATGATTATGGGAGGTAAGTATGCGGTTAAACATACATCTAGTGATGTAAGGTGTATGGTAAAGGATGTTAACTATAAGGTTAATATCAATAATCTTGATCATGATACAGAGGATAAGAGTGTTGGACTTAATGAGATAGCAAGCATCAAAATACGAACAACAAAACCTCTTTTCTATGATTCATATAAGAAAAACAGGATTACTGGTAGCGTAATAATAATTGATGAAGCTACTAATGAAACTGTTGGTGCCGGTATGATTATTTAATAATTACTACATATATTCTAACTGCTCAAGGTTTCTTGGGCAGTTTTTGTTTGTAGAGTGCCGTTCTGTCAACGAAAATGGTTGGTGTTGTATCTCTCTGGTCTCATAGCCCTTAACAGTACTGTCTCCGGTGTGATTTCAAAATCAAATTCATCCAGCTCACGGTACCACGACAAGTAATTATCAAGATATCTGGTT
>DKJY01000032.1 GCA_002454955.1 Bacteroidales bacterium UBA6680 | reverse complement strand
GCAATAACAAAAAGTGAGATTCTGTATGCATCATTTGAATATGATGAGTTAGGTCAGATGATAAAAAGGAGACTTAACAACAAAGCTATAAGCACAGAATATAAATATAATGTCAGAGGGTGGACTAAGGAGCTGAACAACACAAAGAGCGATGGCAGCAACCTATACAGTATGAACCTACACTACAACAATACCCTTGCAGGTGTTGATACCGAAGCACAATATAATGGAAACATAAGTGCTATGCAGTGGAAGAATGGTAAAGATGGAGTGTTGCAGAGTTATGGTTACAAGTACGATACAATTAACCGAATAAAAAGTGCCGACTATGCAGGAACAAAGACAGATGGGTATAATACAGCATACAGTTATGATATTAACGGTAATATACGTACATTAGAGCGCGAAACATTAGTTAACAACACAGGAACATTTAGTGTTCTTACAATGGATAATCTGAATTATATATACAACAGTGGTAATCAGTTACAGAGTGTAGTTGATAATGGAGATAATACATTGGGCTTCAGACAAGGCTCTGGAGGTTATCTGTACGATGCCAATGGCAATATGACAGTTGATCCGAATAAAGGGCTATCAGATATAAAGTATAACCATATGAATCTTCCTCACTCTATAACAAAAGGATCAAAGAAGATAGGTTATGTATATGATGCTACAGGACGTAAGTTGGCAAACAAACTAAGTGGTAAGACAAAATATTACCTTGGTAACTTTGTATATACCGATGATAAATTGGAGTATATGATCTGTTCAGAAGGTCTGTTAAATATAAACGGCTCAACAACAAACTACGAGTTTCATATTAAGGATCATTTGGGCAATACCCGTGTAGCAGTAAATGAGACAAATGATATTACCCAAACCAGTAATTACTATCCGTTTGGTCTAACATTTGCACAGTCTGGTTCTTCCACGAACAAATATCTATACAATGGTAAGGAGCTACAAGAGGAGACTGGATTTATCGATTATGGAGCACGCCAACTGGATAAAGAGTTGGGGAGATGGTTTAATATTGATCCGAAAGCGGAGAAGTATATTAATATGTCACCATATAATTATGCTGCTGGTAATCCAATTTTGTTTATTGATAAGAATGGAAAGGAAATTTATATAATAACTCAGAACAAAAAAGTTATAAGAGCAACTAAAGACATTCAAAAAACCTCAATTGGAAAGAATCTTTGGGATAAATATGGTAGAAATAACAATCATGATATTTATATCTCAGCTCAAACATTTACTAAAAATAAAGCCAGTGGATTAGCATATGCGTATTCTGGAAAATACAATATGATTAGAAATGGAAAGATTAATATATCTCAATGGTATTCAAAGAGACCTTATACAAAGGATTTTTCCGCTTTTAATGGTTTAGATGTCTCAAAATCAAAAGGGAAAAATGTTCATTTAATTTCCATTAATGAAGATGAGAATGTAATCAATGAGGATGGAAAGTATGGAAAATATAAATTTAGTAAGTTGGCTTATACAATTTTTCATGAAATTGATGCACATATAGAGAATTTTCAAAATGCTAATTCTAAAAAAGAACATGAAAGTCATGGGTATCCTGCAAAAGTTAAAAAGAAGATTAATGGAAAAGAGGTTGAAGTATATTCTATCAGAAAAGGAAGTAATGCATATAAAATGATTATCGAGTTGATCAAACAAAGAATACAAGAAGAAAAGAAAAGAAAGGAAACAAGATGAAACAAAATACCTGTAATTTATTAATTATTGTTTTTATTTTATTTTTCGAAGGATGTACTCCCCCAGATGAAGAGTCCAATAAATGTATTTTTAATACAGAATATCATTGTGATTCAATTTTCATAGAGACTTATGATTTTTTAATTGATGAAGATAGCTTGATTTATAGTGTTCCTAAGAAAGTGCCATTTTGCTTTAAATTTTGTATTGATTCTGCAGAGATATTATTTAAAAACAGAATATATCATCCTGTTATAGCTGGATTAAACCCCGATACTATAGGGTTGTTAAATATTTCAGAGGATCATTATTATTTCAAAAATACTATATATGATGATGGAGCATTATTATTTGATTTTACAGCGGAAGAAAATGAGAAATGGAAAATTTCTAATGAAAGTTATTTTCATGATTATGAAGTCACATTAAAAAATATTAGGTACGATACTTTATTAAAAGAAGATGTCTATATTTTTGATTTCTCTTATAAAGGTATTAAGTTTCCAAATGGATATTACTTTGAAGGTTTTCAGGTGACAAAAAATCATGGGATTATTCGATATTATCTTGACAATAATGTAGAGTGTTGGCGTGCTACTTCGTAGGTGAGAACTGATAATACAATTATCGCGAAAATCATTAACCGTTACGAGAATCCTTTCACATTCATGTTAAACAATAGTAAAACATTTAAATTAGTATATGAGATCTCGGCAGTGATGTCGGGATTTTTGTTTCATAAAGGAACTATGTTTTTATTAAAGAAGCCTTTGAATTTTTTCTTTGTTAGAAATGTCTCAATCATTTTAAACACCATCTTATGATTAACGGTAATATGATAGTTGATCCGAACAAAGGGCTGTCTGATATAAAGTACAATAACCTTAATCTGCCATACTCAATAACCAAAGGAGCAAACAAGTTAAGAGGTAAGACAAAATATTACCTTGGCAACTTTGTATATACCGATGATAAACTGGATTATATGATCTGTTCGGAGGGTTTATTAAATATTAACTCGACCACAAAGGAGTCAAACTATGAGTTTCATCTTAAAGATCATTTAGGTAATACAAGAGTTGCAGTTAATGAGAGTAACACCATTACTCAGGAAAACAACTACTATCCGTTTGGTCTAACATTTGCACAATCAGGGTCATCAACCAATAAGTATCTTTATAATGGTAAAGAACTACAAGAGGAGACAGGATTTATCGACTTTGGAGCACGCCAACTGGATAAAGAGTTGGGGAGATGGTTTAATATTGATCCGTTGGCTGAGAAGTATTATCAATGGAGTACATATAACTATGTGATGAACAATCCTATAATATTAATTGATCCAAATGGTAAAGAAGTACAGGTTAGTAGTACAACAAATAAAGATAATACTAAAACTGTAACTTTTATTGTAACTGTTGGAATATCAAATAGAGCAGGATTAAAAAAATCAAAACTGGATCACTATACTAATTTAGTTACCTCAAAAATTGAAGAGTTATATTCAGGTTATGATTCGAAATCAAAAACTACTTATAAAACTATTGTAATAGTTGATAAAGACGAAAAAGATTACGTGATTAATTTTACTGATGGTATTAGAAAAACAACATCAGGAGGGATGAAAACAGTAGACAGATATAAATTAGGGACAAATACCAAAAATGGAGAATTTGAGAAGAATACGATGCAGGTTAATGTATATGCAATAGGTAGTGATGACGGAATAGCAAGAACAGGAGCACATGAATATGGTCATACAATTGGCCTTGAACATCCAGATGGTGGAGAAGCAGTTGAAATATCTAAAAGTAGTCCTGATAATTTGATGCGTCAAACTACACATACAAAAGGAACTACAATTACTAAAAAGCAGTTAAATAAAGCTTTTAAATATATTGACAAATATCAGAAAGTATTCAAAAATAAAAAATCATGTTCAACAAAGTATACAATTTAATCATATTAGTTTTCTTCATATTTATTTACTCTTGCTCAAATGAGAGCAATCAAAAAAAAATTGTATCAAACGAAATTGAAGTTAGTTTTCCTTTTTCAAAAGATACAGTATATATACACTTTCAAGAAGGCTTTAAAGATGATAGTATTATTATAAAAGTAGATAGAATTGAAGTATTAGCAAAGAAAATAAAAACAGATAATAGAATAGGTTTTGCTCATGAATTTAAGTTTCCTCTTAGATGGTTAGAATCATACATCGAAGTTACAACAACAAATCAAAGTAAAACCTGTAAAATTGATATTAGAAGGTCTGACATAATTAATACTGATACTATGAGTTTTATAGCTATAAGTAATGTAAACAGAAACTTTACATATAAAATAAAGTCAAAAAGAGATATGTATGAGTAAACTAATTTATGCAAAATACTTGTATAAACGTTTTTATTTAATAAAAGTCAACTTCTTTATAAAAAAGCTCCAGTATACTATTAGATAACTTGTTAAATACAAAGAAAGTATGGTAGTGTCCGCTATTCTGTG
>DKJY01000013.1 GCA_002454955.1 Bacteroidales bacterium UBA6680 | reverse complement strand
TGGCTTTTTGGTTGATATTGATATTGTTTGTGGACTTGTTGGGTAAAATCCTTGGATTTGGTCGGATTTGTAGGTAAATCAAGTTCAAGAACTTGATCCAACAAGAGTGTCGGATTCAGGATTTGACTTATCCGTTGACATTCAATTTATTTTTATCTGTTTATGAGTATCTGTTAATTGTATAAAACTATTCAACCCGATTCTGAAGTTTCTATATGATAGAAATCCCCCTGCAATCTGCGAGAGATTTTCTACGTGATAGAAATTCCCCTGCAATCTGCGAGAGATTTTCTATGTGATAGAAATTCCCATGCAATCTGCGAGAGACTTTCTACGTGATAGAAATTCTCCTGCAATCTGTGAGAGATTTTCTATGTGATGGAAATCCTCCTGCAATCTGCGAGAGACTTTCTATGTGGTAGAAATTCTCCTGCAATCTGTGAGAGATTTTCTATGTGATAGAAATCTCCCAGCAACCTGTGAGAGACTTATTGTTGTATTAGGCTATTACTTGCAAATATGTTTATTACATTCTACTGAATAGATACTTATAATTGAGTTTGCGTATTGATCTCCACTTATCTTTTAACCAATATTTATTGTTTAGTTCACGGATTTGTTAAAAACGAATAATGATATATTTGTCACTTATTTAATAAGTAATATTTTCTAAAGTTGAGATATTGATGTTTATATGTTTTAATGGAACCTGTTTTCTATTTTATTGGTATACTGCATGTTGTTATTAATTTTTTCATAAAAAAAATGGAAAAATACTTGACATGAATATAATTAGTTCCGTAACTTATGATTATAAAATTTAAAACCGAACGTTGTATGATAGAAAAAGTTGACAATAGATCTACAAATGCTGAGGTATATGCTCAGTTAGAAGGTGTAAGTACTGCATTCAGAAATGCCGATTTTACAATGCACCCTATCCTTGAAAATGCTTTTAGCAGATTACGCAGTAGGTTAACTGATTATAATCAGGCTATTAATACCATGAGAGGTAATAAGTTTACCGGACTACTTTCAGAATCTGATAATAAACTTGACAACTCTTATATTGGTCTTCGTAATAGTGTAGAGTCCTACACCAAATTTGATAATTCTGATATATCAGAAAAGGCAGATAAGCTTATGTTGATTTTAAAATCAGGAGGTGGAGACGTTCACAGAAGTAGTTATCCGGTGCAGTATGCACATATGAACCTCTTGTTGAGTCACTTTCTAAGCCTGAGTATACCACTATAATTGACGATCTTAACCTGCGTCTGCTGACAAATGATTTTATGCAGAAGTTTACAGAGTTTTCAACTCTATATGAGTCAAGTAGAAAAGAGCAGGCAGTTGTTGATTCATTTATATCTGCTACAGAGCAGAGAAAAGAACTTATTACTCTTTACAACAGAGATATAGTATCTTATTTAAGGATATATATTACTGACGATAGTTTTGCAAATGAGATAAAGCAGGCAAATGTATATCTATTTAAGACTATTGAGAATATAAAGGTAAGACTAACGCGTAAAGATATTTGATATTTTGTACAGTTATTACGTCTTGAGTATTGACAAATAGTCTGGGCGAAGTTTTCATATTTAACTGGAGTTTGATTACATATAACAGGATAGGTTGTAAGTTTAATTTGGTGATTGTGTAGCTTGTTACAGCCTCGTTATATTAGTCATAATATGACGATTGTAATCAACTCTTTTTTCAGGGGTTGCAAACCGCCGGTCTGGCGGTTTGTTTTTTTGTAATGTGTTTTAATGATTTAAAATTATAATCAGAAACGTATAATAAACCCTATATCAAAAGCGGTTAGTACTCTGTTGTTGCTTACACTAAAAGCAGGACCTACTGCAATATTAAAACCGTAACCAATCTTATCCCCCCAAACCTTGTCAACCCCTGCCATTAAAGATATTCCCTCAAGATTCTCTTTTTTTGCTTTTCCTTCTTCAAAGTATTTGTGCGATCCTATCATACCATACTGTGCATTTAGATATAAATATTTATATGGGAAAATCTTTATGCCAAAAGCTCCGGAAACCTTATCAATATCAGATGAGTGTCCAACACCAACGTGCACGCCAAATGCCATTGTTCCTCCTGTACGATACCCTAATCTTATACCCCTTCCGGCATAACTATTTCCGTATCCTACACTGGCTGTAAAAACTGATTTGTAATGTTTTTTCTCTTTTACAGGCGTAATTGTTTCGTGCATACCATCCTCATATTTAATCATATGCACTTTCCTTTTTTTAATAATACGTATAGATCCATTAGGCTGTGAGTATAGCCTGTACTTAACTATTTTTGAGGTTATTTCAATAACCTTTGATTCAATTTTTTCACCACTCTTTTTAATGATAATATCCTGGGTAAAGGCTGATATTGCGGAAAATACTAATAATAATAGTGTTATTGTTAGGTGTTTCATTTATATAATTTTCTTTTTTAGTTGTTACTCTTTAATAAACAATATATTAGTTATGTCTATATCATTTTTAACTAACCGCATAACATCCTGTTTGTAATTTAGATACACAAAAGTATTGTTGTAATTTGGTGCAAAAGTAAAAAAAATAGTGTCCAAACAAATTATAATTTATGTCAGTAATACCAATATATATGATTTTGCATGACATAACGTTAATGTATTTTTACCAAATAACTGTATAACAATTTATAATTGATTTTAGGCTGCCTACTATAAACGAAACATGATTCTTGATAATTATCATCTGATATTCAGAATATCTACATATAATCTATTCGCTATTTTTTATGCTAAGAGAGATTAATGTAATTGTTGTTGTGAGTCTGTTAGATCAAATCCTTGGATTTGGTCGGGTGGTTACAAAATATCCTTAAATCTGTTTTTCTGAAACTATTTTACCATCTGTAATATTAAGTTTATATTCGTAATTATTCATTGCTTTTATAATAATGTATTCATTATTAATTATTGGTTTAGAGAATATTGGTGCGGCGTCATTTGTTAACTCCGGATGTTCGAACTCCCATTTTAATTTGCCAGAATCAGTATCTATTACAGTAAGTACACCAGGTTGCGAGAAAGCAAGTATGTTGTATTTATCAGATATAACAAATTCTGTATCCATTGCCCAATTTGGATATTTTTGGACATTTATTTTCCAGATTAAATATCCGGATTTTGCATTAATACATGATACATAACCATAACTATTTGAGTAATACATTATATTGTTAATTACTTTTTTGTGATATATTATTTCGTTGGCATACTGTGTAATAACCTGATTTTTATCTGTAGTGTTTGTCTCTTTTGAGGTATTATTATTTACACAACCTGTAAACAATAATATACCTAAAGCTATATTTGATATTGTTACGGTCTTTGTTTTCATATGTCTAAATTTGTTTTTTAAAGGTCATATGGAACTCGCATTTTAGTCATCTTCGTGTGTTAGAATATCTTTGCTCAAGCTTTACTTCATTATACCACCCAAGGAACCCGTCTACATCTGATTTGTCTTTTGTGTTACTATATTGTGGTTCATAAATTATATCGTTATTAAGGCTATTGTATTTTGGGCTATACGTTATTTTCATCAGCGTTGGAACTTCACGGTTATCATCTTTAAAAATTTCTATGATTTTATCCAGCTCTTCACATCCCAAACCAAGTAGTTTAAACATTGTATCGTCTGAGATATCAATCTTTCTGTTTAATACAGAATTTACTTCATGAATTTTAATTACTGTATCGTTTATTCCGAAAAACAAGTTAAAGAAAGGATTTTGATTTTCCATTGCCCCATAGATATATATCATATCTACTTCATCTCTGCTATTTCCAATAAATTCAAGAGAAACTTCAATAATTTCTGTTATATGGTGCAGCAATATACTATCAAACTCTTCTATTTTCATCTGTTTATAATTGTTTTTCACCTGTCTAAGCTTGTTCAATCGATTTGTATAATATTGCTATTTATACTTGCTTATATTACAATATATTATAACTAAAGCTATTCCAGTATCCTTTAACTGGATCATAAACCCACTCTCCTTTTTTGTTTATATAACCTGTTCTGGTTTCAGATACTCCGTTAACATTAATATTTACAGATACAACACATAATCCGTTTTTAAATTTTAAATCATTTAACTCTTTAACAAACAAAAAATCAATAGTTTGCTCGCCTTTTGAGTTAATAAAACCCCATTCGTTATTTATATAATCTCCTCTCCCAACAGCCGCCAATCCCTCTGAAAAGTCGGTTACAAAGTCGTATATAAAATCTATAACAACTTTACCCTCTTTGTTAATGAAACCATACTTATTGTCCTTCTCGGCCCAGGCAAATCCCTCATTAAAATCTCCAACCATACTGTAAGTTGGCTGAATTATCATATCCCCATTTTTATCTATAAAACCATATTTATTATTGATTACTACCGCAGCAACACCTTCAGAGAACGATCTTCCAAATTCAAACTTAGGTTCTATACTGAATTTACCGCTTTTATTTATGTAGCCCATCTTTTTCTGTGGATACTTACGTGCAATAGCTAATCCTTGGCTAAAACTCTTTGCATAATCAAATTTGTTTGGGATAATCAGTTTACCCTGTTTATTAATGTATCCGTAAAGGTTTTGGGTTGAGTATATTTTTCCCTGTCCTTTTGCCCCTAACTTCTCAAGGAACTCTGTAAACTCTTCTCCTTCTTGTAGTTTTTTAGACTGCTCTAATGTTATTGGAGGACAGACTACAGCTAAGCCTTCAGAGAAGTCTGAGTTCTGATTCCAGCAGAAATCATCAAGTCTGCACGCAATACTAAGCTCTCCGTTTATATCATGGTACCCATCAATATACTTATTATTATCTCTCTTTTTTGGATGCGATAACCTGATCAATCCATTTGAGTAGTCTCCTATTTTTTCATACTCTGCCGGAATAACCATATTACCACTCTTGTTAATTAAACCAAATGCTCCATAATTGCTATAGCCTCTCTGTTTACATACAAATACTTTTGCGTACCCATTTACAAAGGGCTTTGCATTATGAAATTGTGGTTTTATTACAGTATTACCAATGCTATCCATATACCCCCAGACATTGTCGTTTATAGAGTCGTTATATACCATATACGGATATAAAACTTTGTTATTGTTCGTATTTTGTTTACAGGTAGTTAGTGCAATTACAGATGCTACTATTATAAAGCTATGCTTCAAATATTTAATAGTCATTTTTTATATTATTATAGTTTCTCTTTATCTGTTGTATTCTCAGTTTTTATCAATTCAGTAACATTTAAACTAAACAATATGCAAAATAATACTGGTTCATATATGCACTCTTTGTGAATGGTAGCAATATGTAAACCAAGTGTAGCTATGGTTTTGTGAATGGTTATTAATGTTTGTTAAAGTGCATAAAAAAGGCATACCATTTTTGTTGGTATGCCTTTTTTATTGTATTGTTTATTTTGTAAATGTAAGCAGAATTGGGTGTGTATTCTCACTCGTACAAGAGATCTTAATTAATCTTGTCAGATGTAACTTCAATATCTATCTCTTTCTTTAGTTCAGTGTTTACCTCTTTACTGAAAGTAATCACGTTTTCGTATCCACCAATGAGATCTCGCAGTGTAATAATCAGCATGTTTTTGTCGTTTCTATTGTTCGTGAACAGATCGGTTTGTATTAAATCAGTTAGTCTTTGCTGATAATGTCTGTTAAGCGAATTGTGAGCCTCCTCCAGACTACCAAATAGTGATATAAGATCATAATCTATTTTTGTAAGAAATTTTGCATCCCTGAACAGATGCATAGATATCATTTTAACACTCTCAACCTGAATACCCTTGTTCTTCTGTATTATCTCAATTACTTCATACTCGCTGTTATCTCTGTATTTTACAATAGTATCTATTAACAATTTCAGATTTACTATTGATTTTTCACACGCTTTTACATTCTCAATATTTGTTTTATATACACTTTTGAATGCACTATCTATAAATTTTGATTCTTTGTATGACTCAACCCAACTATTAAGTAACAAGGCAATTAAAACACCAAGGAATGCCGCAACAAACTCTAGCGTAAGTTTTCTGAATGTATTGTTTTTCACAATCTTTTTCATGTAGTAGAGATCTTAATATTATTGTGCAATGATATAATAATAGCGTATCATAACAAAGTTTTTATTACTGTTTAATCAATTATCAGAGTATAAATTCTAATGCAGTTATTACTAATAGTGCAAAAGTTAATACCGGAAAAAACGATAGTCTTGCATAGAGTGCATTCTCGTAACTAACAAATTTATATCCCCAGCCAAACGCAATAAGCAGCGATACAACCGAAACAAACAGTATAGAGAGATATGTAACTATATAAAAGAACTCAAGATATACAATACCAGAAACTTCAAGCTCATTACGTAGGCTTATATGATTGAATATTACTACAAAGAACAGTGCTGAGCATGCACTTATTGTCGACATTGAATTAAATCCCATTAAGCCTTTCTTGTCTGTTTTACGCCCTAACTGAAGTATTGAGAACAGCATAAATATTATAACTATTACAGGAACAAGGTGTGCAATAAACGGATTTACAAAATCTCTTTTAACCAGTATATTAAAATATAGTTCTGGCGAAGAGTTCATATTGCAATTAGGTTGTATACCAAGATTTGTATTATAGCTATTGTTACGATATGAGAAGTATGACTTTATTATACTTCTGCCTGGTAATACAAACTCTTTCTCAATACCAGGTTTAGTTTTTGGTATAATAATATTGTACGATTTTAAATCGGGAGTAAGTATTATATTTTTTGTAATATCCTTATGTTTCATACGTATCCAATATCTACAGTAATCAAAAGGATAGTTTGAATAATCAAATACCTCGCGTATTGTTATAGTAAATTGCCAACCTATAACCTCTCTATCTTTAAAGCTGCTGGTATATGCTCTGGTTATTTCCGTTTTTAATGCCTCTGGAAAAATTACACCTCTATCTATATCATTAGATCTGTGTATTGGGTACTCTTGCCATACATACCCTTTTACAATAAAATTATTTGCCTTTGTGCACTCTAATGATTGAACAAATATTCCTGTTGGAATATGTACTGCAGAATCTGTGTTATTTTTAATATCGTTCAGATACGAGTCAACACCTTCTTTCTCAAAGATTTTTACTTCGTTATTTACTGTTTCATTTTGGCTTGGGGTAAGATAACAGATTAATACTATTCCTGTTATAAATAGGATTGTTAGTAATAACGATAATGTCCAGAATCTTTTTTGCAAGATGAATGCTAGTAAAATTGTTAGAAATATTATTACTGAACATATTAAGATTATTTTTAAACTATATATTCTATAATAGCTGCTTTCTATCTCTTCTAGCATTATATATGCGCCAAATATCCAATTTGTAGATTCTACTCTCCTATACTGAAATCTTATTCTCTGTCTGGTTTTATTCTCTATATATTCAAATTCGCCTGCTTTGTTATTAAGCATGACCTTAATCTCTTTTGGTGCAATATTGTTCTTTGAATTGATAATATTATGAACAGTATTATTGTTTATTGTATGCTGTTCATCAGGATGATATATAATACTACCATCTGTTGTTAGTAATATTGGATATCCGGATTTGCCGAATGATAGGTTAGACATGCTATTTCTTAAATCGCTTAATGTTTTGACTATACAGACAACTCCTATTGGTTTTTTGTCAGTTGTATCATTTGGATTATAAAATGGAACAGCATATTCTGTTAGTTCTTCTCCTGTAGCCTTGCCAAAATATGGATTATTCCATTGTGAACCATTGTTTAGTGGGTCATTAAACCAGGTATATTCATCAGAGGTGTAATCATATTCATCTTCAACGTGTAGCATTTTAATACTATCTGTTTCTCTTAAGGCGTATTTACAGTAAAGCCTCTTGCCTTTAAATTTATTTGGGGCAAAAGCAACTATTGCTCCAGTATACAGACTGTTCTTTTTGACAATCTCCGTTATAGAATCTTCAATTCCAGCGAAAGGAATTTTGCCGGTGGATAGTTTCTCTGCAAGATTTATAGCTCCGGACTTTATTTTTTTAAAATCATTATCTATTCTCTCACAATTCTGATTTATCTTCTCAGATATCTTCTCGTTATCTTTTATACTTAAGTATTTAATTGCAATAATGTAAACCCATATTAATGTAACTATGATTGTTACAATAACTATGGTTGATATAACGAATTTTTTCATAGTCTTAGTCTATATTGTATTATGTCTGCTATTTATGGTTATAATATTTAATAATCATTATACTAATGCTGTATAGAGTCATGTATAACCACATTACAAGCTTACAATACCAAATATAACTAAATATAGATTACGTTAGGTCTTTGATACAAAAAATCCCCCGCTGTAAAAGCGAGGGATTATATCTTATTATGTTGTTACCGTTTAATGTCTGATAATAATCTTCTCTGTAACAGTACTTTTCTCTGTTCTGATTCTTATAATATATATACCCGATTGTATATTGTTCGTATTTATTCTTATCTGCTCAGAATTAACCACTTTACTATATACTATTCTGCCGCTTACAGTTAATATATCAATGCTTTCTATCACCTCATTAGCTTTAATATTAACCATATCAGAAACAGGATTAGGATATATATCAATAGTTATACTTTGATCAGCATTAATATCTGTTAAATCAGTTTTTCTTATAGTTATAGCAAACTCCTTTGTTACAGTTAGTCCACCATTATCAGTAGCTGTAATATTTATATTAAAATCAGTAAATAATATAGGGCTTAGATCTGCTTTTGTACGCAAGCTGTTATCGTTTATTTCAAAGTATTTGTTATCAGCTATAGTGTATGTAATTTCCTCATTATCATCAACATCGTCAGCAGATATTTTTGCAATCTCTGTTCCTGTACTTATATTAATAAAAACCAAAAAGTTACTTATTTTAAGATTGTACGGGGCTTCATTTACATTACTTACCGCAATATCTATCTTTCTCTCTAACGTAAGCCCGGCTCTGTCTGTAGCAGTTATTGTAACTGTATATGAGTCCGTATCCTCATAGTTAAATACCTTTTTAGTGATAACTCTGTTATTATCAAGATCAAAGTTATCGTTATCAGCTATTGTAAGAGTAATTTCATCATCTTTATCGTTGTCAGTGGCTATTATTTCTGTTACAAATGTACCAACAGCACTATTCTCAGCAATGCTACTCTTATTTGCTTTTATGCTCACAGGTGCCTCATTCTGATCTGTAACAGATATTGTAAACTTTTTTGTATCGTATAGCCCCTCTTTATCAGTTGCTTTAATCTTTACTGTATATACTTTCTTGGTTTCAAAATCGAAAGAGGCTTTGCTTATAAGTATATTATTCTTAATCTCAAACTGATCATTATCCTCATTATCTCCATCCAGAGTAATTGTTACAACGTCATTCTCGTCTATATCGGTTGCTGATAGCACTCCTATTTCTGTTCCTTCTGTTGCATTCTCAGCTATCTCTGTAGCAGATATTTGTAAATTTTCAGGTTTCTCGTTAATATCTGTTACTGTTATTGTAAACTCCTCAGTTGAGAAGAGTCCCTCTTTATCTGATACTTTAACCTTTATAGTATATATATCTTTAGTCTCTTTATCAAATTTTGCCTTTGATATAAGTTTATTCTCTTTTACATCGAACCAGGCATTATCATTATCTGAACCATCTAAAGCTATTGTTATCTCATCGTTCTCGTCAACATCTGTAGCAGTGAGTGTACCTATCTCAGTTCCTATTACAGAGTTTTCAGCAACTGTTGTAGCTGATATTTTTAGGTTATCAGGCTTTTCATTAACGTCTGTTACTATTATAGTATATGTCTCAGAAACAAACATACCGTCCTTATCTGTTGCCTTAACCTTTACTTTGTATGAATCTTTAATCTCTTTGTTAAATACTGCTTTTGATAGTAGTTTGTTATCCTTTATCTCAAACTGATCATTATCTTCACTATCTCCATCCAGAGTAATTGTTACAACGTCATTCTCGTCTATATCTGTTGCTGATAATATTCCTATCTCAGCTCCTGAAACCTCATTTTCGGCTATCTCTTTAGCTGATAGCTGAAGATTCTCAGGTTTTTCGTTAACATCAGTAACAGTTACTGTAAATATTTTTGTAATAAATAGCCCCTCTTTATCAGTTGCTTTAATCTTTATAGTGTATGTCTTTTTTGTCTCTCTATCAAACTGAACCTTTGCTATAAGTTTGTTTCCTGTTATTTTAAAATATGCATTATCCGGTGTTGCATCTGCAAACGTAGCAGTTAACACATCGTTTTTGTCAACATCTGTAATGTTTATTATTGCTACCTCTGTATCTGCAGGCATATTCTCATTAATCTCTGCAGATGATAGTTCAATGTTTTCAGGCTTCTCATTTACATTATCTATGTATATTGTAATATCTTTGTTTACAATATTATCTCCATCATTTACAGATACGTTTACTGTTATAGACTCTTTTACTTCATGATTAAGCGTAGCACTCTTTACCTTTATAACCCCGGTACTCTCATCTATCTTAAATGTTCCTGAATTATCTGTTAACGTAAATGTAACAGGGTTCTGTACAGGATCATTATCAGTAATAGTTATTGTTCCTACCTGACTATTAATAACACTATTCTCTGATATGTTTAAACTATTTGTAGCTATTATAGGAGCATAATCATTTTTAAGTTCAACAGTAATATTTCCGGTAGATAGTGTAAGCTTAGGATATTCAGAGTTTGTTATTATACATTTATATACCCCTGCCACTGTTGGTGTATATTTTGATGAAGTAATACCAGTTAATAACTCTCCGTCTCTATACCATTTATATACAGAGTTTGTTCCATCTATACTCTCCTGATCAGACAGATCTATCTCCGGACCACCAAACATCGTATAATTCTCGGTTATATTGGCCTGATCTGAATATTCAAAGATATATGGTTTGCCGAAAAGAAGAATATCTGTGAATTTCAGTCTGTTCTGTTTACATTTAACAACCCCAACAGTATGTACATCAGAAGTTTTTAGCGAACTGATATTATTGTTGTTTATCTCAAGATTTGTAATGCTTGTATTGCTTGATATATCTATAGCAGTAAGATTATTGTCATTAATTCTAACATATTTAATACCTGTTGCCTCTGAAAGATCAATAGATGTTATCTGATTGTTATTAATAGAGATATTGTTCAGTACCTCTCCTTTTGGTAAACTTATACTACTAATATTATTATTGTTTGCAGTTAAAGAGGCTAACAATGTGTTGCTAATAAGATTTAGCGATTCTATATTACAGTCAGCACAATTTAAATATGTCAGTTTAGTGTTACTAGATGTATCAAAAGTAGTGATATCATTATTCTGACAATATATTTTGTCTAAACTTATAGCTCCTGTTATGTTAAGTTGAATCATTTCATTATCATAACAATATAACTTTGTCAATTTAGTATTGGTTGACAGATTTAGTGTTTTTATTTTATTATTATTACACGATAAGCTTTCCAATGCTGTATTATTTGTAAAATCTAATGCTGATATATTGTTATTACTACAAATAATATATTTTAAACTTGTATTATTTGAGGTATTTAACTCTGACAAATTGTTTCTATCACACTGTATATTACTCAGATTGCGTAATTGTGTTAAGTCAAGTGCTGATATACTATTGTTGCTACATTTTATTGTTTGCAGGTATTTAGTACCTGTTAAATCAAGTGCCGTTAGGTTATTGTTTTTAATATATAATGCATTTAAATATGTAAAGCTTGTAATATCAAGCTTAGATAGATTCTTATCTGATAATGATAAAACGCTTATTCTTTTGGGTATAGTATATCCCCAGTTTATATCACTCCAACTTCCATAATCAGTTCCGGACCAATCTAATGTACAGTCAGGATTATCTGTTAATATCTTCTTAAGAGCAGCAACATCTCCGTCGTGAAAGCCATCACCATCGTCATCTTGAGCTGTAATTTTTGTTGTAAAGCTAAACAGTAATATAGCTATACAGATTAGTTGTAGATTTTTTGTCATTATGTATGATTTTTGTTTAAATATTTTATTCTGGAGAATATTAAATAATTCAGCAAATATAGCAATATTGGCTAAACGTGACATGTTAATTTTCTAAATATTAACCTTTTGTTCACTGTCATCCGAAAGTTGA